>CAZJAM010000004.1:0-58315 GCA_964544095.1 uncultured Anaeroplasmataceae bacterium
AAAAAAACCTCCTAACATGAAGTTAAGAGGTCAACATTTCTCTATGGTGCCCAGAACGGGAATCGAACCCGTATTCTATCACTAGAATTAGATTTTGAGTCTAACGCGTATACCTAATTTCGCCATCTGGGCAATTAATTTTATGGTAAATCAAGAATTAATGTAAAACCTTACTACCAGCATATAAATTAAAGCTATTTTTTATAACATTTGTTTTCAAATCGCATTAATCATACTCGCTATAGAATTTTAACATTTTTTATTATCAAAATCAATAACTATATAGAAATCGCAATAAAATTATTGCATGAAATAATTATTTTGCTTATTACTTAAAATAATTAAGTTTGTTTAATATAAAAATAAATCTTGGTATTTCTACCAAGATTCATCTACTACATCTTATTTACATAATCTATTCCAAGAAGACGTAATCCTTCATTAATTACAACTCTTACTGCTTGTGCTAAAGCCATATTAGTATTACGTATTTTAGAATCTTCTGCATTTATTTTTTCTTTTGCATAGAAAGCATTAAAGCTTTGGGCAAGATTTAATAAATACTTAGCTACAACTGATGGTGCGAACTCTACTGTTGCACGCTCTATTGCTGATTTAAATCCTGAAATTATCTTTACAAGTTCAAAGTAATGAGGTAAGGAAAGACGATTTTTATCAAGATTATTTAAATCTATTTCTTGACCATCTACAATAGACTTAATTCTAACTCCTGTATATTGTAGATATGGTCCTGTTTGACCTTCAAACTTTAACATAGATTCAAGATTGAATTCAATATCATTTGTACGATGATTCTTTAAATCATTAAATACAATAGCTCCAATTCCAACCTTACGTGCAATTTCATCTTTATTTTCAAGATTAGGATTCTTCTCTTCTATTTGTTTTTTAGCTTGAGCTATCGCATCCATTAATACATCATATAACTTTACAACATTACCTTTTCTTGTAGACATCTTAGTACCACCTGTAAGGTATAATCCAAAGTTAATATGTTCAATACGTGATCCATAATCATATCCCATTTTTGTAAGTACGGCTTTTAATTGTGTGAAATGAAGCTTTTGTTCATTTCCTACAACATATAAGCACTTATCAAAGTGATATGTATTCATTCTATCAAATACTGCCGCAAGATCTCTTGTTATATAAAGAGAACCACCATCTGATCTTTTAATTAAAGCTGGAGGTAGGTCATCTCCAAGTTCTACTATTTGTGCTCCTTGGTCTTCCTTTAAAAGTCCCTTAGCTTTTAATTCATCTACAACTGGTTCCATCTTATCATTATAATAAGCTTCACCATTATAAGAATCAAATGTAACACCTAATATATCATAGATTTGTTGAGATTCTTTTAATGATTCTTCTCTAATCCACTTCCAAAGCTCTACATATTTAGGCTCTCCAAGTTCAATTTTACGGAATGCTTCACGAGCACGGCTATCTAAATCATTACCATCATTTGCTTCTTCATTAAATCTTACATAAAGTTTAGACATTTCATTAATAGGATCACGACGAATTGCTTCATCATCTCCCCACATTTCATAAGCTACAATCATCTTACCAAACTGAGTACCCCAGTCTCCAAGATAATCAATACCTACAGTTTTATATCCTGCCTTATTAAATATAAGTTTTAATGAATTTCCAATCATTGTTGAACGCAAATGTCCGATTGAAAATGATTTTGCGATATTTGGAGACGAATAGTCTAAAACTATAGTCTTACCATTTCCAATATTAGAATTTCCATAATTATTATTGTTTTCTGCTACATTCTTTATAATAGATTCTGCTACATTTCCTTTATCAACTAAAATGTTTATAAAAGGTCCTGTAGGATTAACCTCATAAATCATAGTAGATAATCCTTTAATAACCTCTACTGCTTCACTAACCACATCAGGTAGTGGCTTATGAAGTTCTTTAACAACTAAAAACATAGGTACACTAATATCACCCATTGAAGCCTTTTTAGGCTCTTCAATAGTAAGATTTAATGTAATATTATATTTTTCTTTATAGAAATCCTCTAAACCAGACTTTATTATTTGTTTTAAATTATCTATCATAATATCATCCTTTCAATAAATAAAGAGATAGTCACCTATCTCTTATTTTTTAATTAATCCTTTGAACTAGAAAATTTACCAAATGCTTGTTCGATAACATAATTCCAAGGACATTTTTGATAAGTATCATTAAGGTAGTCATTAGAATTAAATACAACCTTTGAATCTTTGAAAACCCAAAGAGATGGTGCAATAGTCATATCTACATTATCTAATGCCTTTTCAACTTCAGTTAATGTATTTTCATTTTCTTCACCAAAGTCTTCATCATCTGTATCTATTGATGAAGCCCAAGTTGAATCAAGTAGATATACTCTAGATACATCATAAACTTGTGCACGAGCATTTACTGTTTGAATATAAGTTAGATAATCTTCATTTGTAAGTGTTCCATAATACACAAATGTATAATCACTAGACTTAATCTTTGATGTTAACTTCTTATATGTGATTTCAGCAAATACATTATCTTCTTCTAATGTTGTACCACTAAAATTTTCTAAAGCTGATTGTGCATTTGTAATCTTTTTATATAATTTATCTTCTTTAGACTCTATGCTTAAAAGTCCTGTTGCGATTATAACTACTACTATAAACGAAATAAGTAGTATAAATGGTTTTGTTATTTTAAAGCTTGTTTTAGCTTTTCTATGCTTATTAGATCTCACGCTAAATGACACCCTTTCTATTACGATATACTATGTTATTATATCATTTAAATAAAATTATATCAATGTTTAATAAAGATTTTTATTATCTATGTGATGCCATGAAAAATATAGCTAATGTACCAGGTCCTGAATGTGCACCAATTACAGGTCCAATAGAGCTTATTACTATATCCTCTACATCAACAATTTCTCTTGCACAAGATGCAAGGTATTCTGCATCTTCTAAGCAATCTCCATGGGAAATAAAGATAGTTTGTTTAAATGATCTATCAACTGTTTCACTAAATTGTTTTAATATTTCCTTTATTGCAGTCTTTCTTCCGATTTTTTTAAATCTATTAATTAAATGTCCCATGTTATCAACATGTAGTACTGGATTTATTTTTAAAGCCTTCGCAATAAACGCAGAGGCATTAGATAATCTTCCACCACGTTTTAAAAAATCTATATCTGACACTGTAAACCAGTGTGCAAGATTAAGTTTATGTTCCTCTAGCCATTTATAATTTTCTTCTAAAGACATACCCTTTACCATGTTTTGTTTTGCATACCAGCAAAGTAGTCCTTCACCCATAGATGCACAAAGTGAATCTACAAGTAATACTTTATTATCAGGATATTCTTCTTTTAATTCTTCTATTGCTAGATGTGCACTATTTATTGTACCACTAAGTCCTGATGAAAACCCTACAATAAGTACATTTTTACCACTATCAAGTATAGGCTTTAATACTTCAATAAAATGATTAGGTGTTATTTGGGCAGTTGTAAATGTAACTCCCTCTCGTTCTAATCTATAAAATTCTTCTGATGACATTTCACGTCCATCAAGATAATTTACATATTCTTTTTTATCATCTTTAAAAGTCATGGGTATTACAATAAGACCAAGTTTGTTTGCTAAAGATTGGGGTAGGTCTGTAGTAGACTCCGTAACTATTACATAATCACTCATTATTATTTTCCTCTATTCTTATTTCTCTTTTTCTTTCCCTCAGCCTTATAAAGTTTTACAGATAGTTCATCTTGCTTCCTTTGAAGCTTCTTCTTATAGCCTGGTGAAACCTTACCAGCCTTATGAAGCATAGCACGTGCCCTCTTTTGTCCTTCGTTAAGTGGCTTAACTCTCTTTTCGCGAACATTTCTGCCCTTATATTCTTCTAGTTCTCCCTCTTTACTAATTTGCATATAAATAGGCTTTACACCTTTTTTTGCAAGGTTATCAAGATATATATCATCAAGGTCTGTATAGAATGAATAAACCATTCCTTTATAATTCATTCTACCTGTTCTTCCAGATCTATGAATATAGAATTCAAAATCACGAGGTATTTCATAATTTATAACTTCAGATACACCATCTAAATCAATTCCACGTGCCGCAAGATCAGAGGCAACAATATATTGATACTTTAAATCTTGCGCATCTTTTAATATTCTCTTACGCTCACGAGGAGATAGGTCCCCATGTATTTCACCAACACTTATACCTTTATTTCTTAATGCTCCCGCAACAGATATAACTGTTTCTTTTTTATTACAGAAAATAATACATAAATATGGATTTATTATATTCATTAATTGTTCAAGCATTTCAAATCTATCACGATGTTTTAAAGGAATCCAAATATGTGTGATATTAAGTTCAGAATTATCTTTAATATCAATCATTTTAGGATTATCTAAATATTTCTTAATAAAAGGCAATACTTTCTCAGACATTGTAGCTGAGAAAAACATCATTCTCTTATCATTTAAAATTCCTGCAATAGCGTCAATATCTTCTGCATATCCAGAATCAAGTGCCATATCAACCTCATCTACTACAAGAGTAGATGCAGTATAGGCTTTTAATACATTTTCATCTACTACTAAATCCTTAAGCTTACCTGGTGTTGATATTACAATTTGAGGTTGAGAATTTCTTAATGTTTGAATTTCTCTTTCTCTATCAGTACCACCTACATAAACTCTTATAGATATTTCATGTTCTGAAAAAGATGCCATATGTTGGGCTACCTTATATGTTTGACGAGCAAGTTCTGTTGTTGGTGATATAATTACTGCTTGTACAATCTTTTTTTCTGGATTAAGATTATTAAATATTGGAATTAAAAAAGCATGTGTCTTACCACTCCCTGTTTTTGAACGTACAAGTAAGTTTTCTTTGCATGCCAAAGAATCAAAAACATTTTTTTGTACTTCACTAAAATTTTTAAACCCTAAATCCTTACAAGCACTTACTATAAAATCCTTAAGTTCGTATCCACAAAAATTCATTATATCACTCACTTTCCCAAGAATTATAACATAAAATATTATACTTCACAACAATTATGATATAATCATAACAGTGGGTGATTGTAATGGATATTTTAAAAATAACACCTCAAAGTTTTTGTGGTGGTGTAGATAATGCCATCAAAAAAGCTTTAGAGTATAAAGGACAAAATAATGTATATTGCCTTGGTGAATTAATTCATAATAATATAATGGTTAAAAGAATTTTAGATAATGGTATTAAAACAATAAATTCTTCTGGTTTAACAAGATTAGAATTATTAGATAAAATACCTAATAATTCAAGCGTTATAATATCAGCTCATGGCGCTTCTCCTGCCGTTTTTGAAAAAGCATCACAAAAGAGTTTAAATATAATTGATGCAACATGTCCATTTGTATATAAAACACATAATGAAATTAAAAAATATCTGCGCCTTGGATATGATATATTCTATATAGGTTCAAAAGGTCATGCAGAAGCTGAGGGTGCATGTGGAATATCAGATAAAATACATTTAATATCAAATATAAATGATATTGATTCATACACATTCACTTCTAAATCTTTTATAATAAACCAAACAACAATGTCATTATATGATATAAAAGAATTTCATAATAGAATAATAAAGAAATGTCCTGATGTAATAATATCAAACACAGTATGTATGGCAACAACAAAAAGACAGGAAGCTGTAATAAACGCTAGAAATTGTGACTTGTTTATAGTAGTAGGTGATAAAATGTCATCTAATACTAATAAACTATATAAGCTTGCATCTCTAAAAAATAAAGCTATTATGATAGAGTTAAAAGAAGATTTATTGGATTATGATTTTTCTAATATAAACACAATAAATATAACATCCGGTGCTTCAACACCAATTGATATAGTAGATGAAATCATAGAATATTTAGGAAAAAAATAAGAGTTCACATCGTGAACTCTATTTTAATTATATAGAATCAATATCATATTCTTTATATAAAAATACACCAAAGGATAACCTTTAGTGTATTAATAGCCTACTTATTTACAATAAACTTAGGGTCCATTGCGGCAATTAGTTTTTGTCTAATCTCTTCAAGCACCTCATCAGATGGCTCATACGCATGAGTGTTCATTTGGAATATTCCTCCCCACTCATCTCCACCTTTATACTTAGGGCATAAGTGGAAATGTAGGTGTCCACCTGTATCTCCGTATGCACCATAGTTAATCTTATCAGGATTAAATGCCTTATGCATTGCAGTAGCTACTGCGTTTACATCTTCAATAAAATCAACTCTTTCTTCTTTAGAAAGTTCAACCATCTCAGATACATGATCCTTATAAGCAACTATAACTCTTCCGTACTTAGTTTGCTCCTTAAAAATAAATACTGTTGAAGTCTTCATATCGAATGCACGATATCCAAACTTCTCATATAATGATGGATTATCATCCTTCATACAATATGCGCAATTTAAATCTTTCATTTTTATATCTCCTTCTTTTAACACTATTTTATTCTTTTTCATTCTTTAATTCAACACCTTTTGTAATAAAGGTATCACCATATTTATTTTTATATTTCTTAATAATATCATTAATATTATCTTCTTTTTCAAGAATTGATTTCCAAGTAAACAAATTATATTCTAATGCTAAATCCTCTGATTTAATTAAATTAGAAAATCCTACTCCTATAAGGCGGTAATCTTTTTCTATAAAACTTTCATCAAGTAAATCTTCTATAACATCAAATATAACGTATAAATCATCAGTATAGTCTATTGTTTTAGACCTTGTAATAGTTTTAAAATCACTATCTCTTAGGGTTATAGAAATAGTTTTTGTAAGATAATCATCATCTTTCAAATCTGTATGCAACCTACGTGCCATATTCTTAAGCTCTATTAGAATATCCGATTCATCAAAAAGATATGTATCATAGGTATTAGATGTAGATATTGATTTTGAATCATCATATCGTTTTGGATCAACTACATTAGATGATTTACCATTTAAGGCATTAAGGATTGATAAATACATTCTTCTTCCTATAATATTTTCTATTATATCTTGATTAATAGGATTTGCAAAATCACCTATTGTCTTAATTCCTTCTGATACAAGTTTTGGCGCTGTCTTCTTACCAATTCCAAATATATCACCAACATCAAGTGGGTATAATATTTTATCAACCTCTCTTATTCTTAAAACAGTAATTCCAAGAGGTTTTTTTATATCTGATGCCATTTTGGCAAGAAAAAGTGTAGGGGCAATACCAATTGATGAGGGTAAGTGGTATTCTTTAACAAGTCTTAATTGAATTTCTTTTGCCACTTCAATTGGATTTCTTCTTTTAGATATTTCAGTCATATCTGCATATACCTCATCAATTGAGGCTACTTCAACTATCCCACTATATTCTTTTATAAGCGACAAAAATAGATTATGATATTTTTTATAATCTTCAAAATTAGGATTTACAACTATTAAAGATGGAAGTAATCTATAGGCTTCAATAAGGGGCATTGCGGAATGAATCCCATACTTTCTTGCTTCATATGAGGCTGTAGATATAACGCCTTTATAAGAGTTTTCTCTTCCAATCGCAAATGCCTTCCCTTTCAAAGAGGGATTTTTTATTACGGCAACCGAACAAAAAAACATATTCATATCTATATGAAATATAATTTTTACACAAGAATTATTCATAAAAATTCCTCTTTCATTTTAAATACTTTTATTATATAATAATTATATCGTAATAAGCGAAATAATTAAAGTTTGTAGGTGACTATTTTGGCAAATAATCAATTAGATAAAAAAGATAATAATAAAGACGCAAAAATATATCGTAGCCCACTTAAAACATTATGGGGTAAAATTCTTATTTGGGCATTATGCCTTGCGATGGTTTTAGGTATAGTTGTTGCGCTTATTTGGAATCTTGTTAAGATGTATCAAGGTGTATAAAATATAAAAGGAGCTTCGGCTCCTTTTTATTTTTCTTCTAACATCTTTCTTGAAGCCTCAATAAAGTATGAACTTAGTTGAGATCCACCCATCATTTTAGCGATTTCAAGAATACGCTCATCTGGTTTTAGAACTTTAATAGAAGTTGTTGTTCTATCATTTTTAAATTCCTTTTTAATAAGTATTTGATTATCACCCATAGCCGCAACTGATGGTATATGTGTAATACATAGCACTTGCGATGTTTTTGCGATATTTTTCATTTTTAAGGCTATCTCATGTGCCGCATTACCAGATACTCCTGTATCTATTTCATCAAATACCATTAAAGAAAGATTAGCTCTTCGCGAAAAATATGATTTAAATGCTAACATTATTCTTGATAGCTCTCCACCACTTGCGGTTTTATTAAGTGGTTTTAATGGTTCACCCTTATTAAGAGATATCATAAAATCAACAGTGTCTATTCCATTGTCATTAAATATTAAAGAATTAAGGTAATCACCTTTTTCTACTTCATTAAACGCTACCTTAAATTTAGTATCACTCAAATCTAGGTCATGACACTCATCTTCAATATTTTTTTCAATATCTAAGGCATTCTTTTTTCTTAAATCTCTTAAAGAAATTGCGCTATCATATGTTTTATTATATAGTACTTCTAACTCTTTTTTCTTTTCTTTTATTACATTATCATAATCATTATTAAGAGATATCTCTAGTTTAATATCTTCTAGTTCTTTTATAAGTTCATCAAGAGTTTTATTATATTTCTTTTTAACATCAGAGATTTCTTTTAATTCTTCTTCAAGTGAGTTTAATTCTTCTTCGTCATAATCAAGTGAATCAAGAGATTTATAAATGAATGACTTTGCTTCTAAAAGATTAGAATATGCATCAAATATTACATTTGTATTTTCTAAATATTCCTTATCATATTCTTTAATATCATCTAAAGCTTTATAAGCATTATAAATATTATCAAGCGAAAAATATTCACTTTCCATATTTTGATATGCTTCATTAAGAGATTTATAAATTTTATCATAATTTGATAATTTTGATATTCTCTCTTCTAACTCTAAATCTTTATCTTTTGTTAGATTTAATGCTTCAAGCTCTTCGGCTTCAAATGTTAAATATTCAAGTCTTTCTTTTGAAATGTTATGTTTATTCTCTAATTCCCTAAATTCACTTAGGGCAGTTTTATATTTGCTTAAATTAAGTTGATATAGATTAAACGCATTTAAAAATGATTCATCATCATAATTATCAATAAATGATAGATAAGTATCTGGATTTATTAACCTAAAAGTATCATGTTGAACATGTATGTCAGCTAAAAATAAGCTAATGTTTTTTAATAATTGATTATTAATAGTTGTATCATTTACTTTAATTATATTACGTCCATTAAGAGATAATTCTCTATAGATTGTAATATTTTCACGTATTTCTATACCATATGATGTAAGTAATTCATTTATCTTAGGATTTTTATAATCAAATATACCTTCTATATAAGCCTTATTCTCACCATATCTTATTAAATCTGAATCTGCACGTGCTCCTAAAAGAAGGGAAATAGAATCAATGATTAAGGATTTTCCAGCACCTGTTTCTCCAGATAATACTGTCATACCTTCCTGGAATTCTATTTGTATATCTTCAATTATTGCGATATTCTTAACCATTAATTTTTTAAGCATAGATTTACCCCCTATGAGCTTCTAAGACAATACTTCTATAATTTAGTTTTATAGTCTTTCTTTTTGATATTACAGATATAAATTCAATATTACCAGAACCACCCTTTATAGGAGATGGGGCAAGTTTATTAATATAAAGTCCCATAGATTCTAAAAAGTCTGATACTTGGTTTAATACTTTAAGGTGTATAGTTTTATCTTTTATAACACCCTTTCCTATCATCTTACCAACCTCAAACTGAGGTTTTATTAGGCAAATAAGTGAATTATTATCATTTAAGAATTTAATAATGCCAGGTATTACATGTTCTATTGATACGAATGATACATCCATTACAAGATAGTCAAATGTTTCATCACATTTAAAATCTAGGATATTAGTATTTTCAAATAGATGTACTCTTTTATCCAGACGAAGAGTGGGATGCATTTGATTACACCCAACATCTACAGCTACTACCTCCCTTGCGCCATTTTGAAGGGCACAGTCTGTAAATCCACCTGTTGAAGAACCTATATCTAAAATCACCTTATCAGAAAAATCAATTCTAAATTTTTCTAGTGCTCCCTCAAGCTTATATCCACCACGTGATACATACTTAAGTGAATTAAAAGCTACTTCTACAATGTCTTTATCACATACATCATATGATGGCTTATCACAAACCTTACCATTTACTAAAATAGAATGGTCCTTAATAGCTTGGGCTGCTTTATTTCTTGATTCAAATTTCATATTTATTACAAGATACAAATCAATTCTCATATAAACTCTTTAATCCTTTTACTATATCCGCATCCCCAAGAGAGTAAGCGTCAAGTACTTTTGATACCTCACCAAATCTAATAATAGTGTCTTCACATATATTTATACCCACTACCTTAGATGTTTTACTAAATTTATTTTTAAAATCTATAATTTTTGAATAAAGTGAACCATTTTCTACTACTTGTTCGTATACAAGTATTGGTAAATTAGAATCAAACAGCTGATTTAACATATCTATATCCATTGGTCTTATAAATCTTGCGTTTATAAGAGTTATAGATAAATTATTCTCAATAATCAAATTCTTAATTCTTACAACATCAGGTCCATATGTAATACATATTCCAATATGACCATCTAATACTTTAACCCAAGTTTTTTCAAGTGGTTCAATTGAATTATCAAAATTAACCATATCAGTTCTTTTTGGATAACGAATAGCGATTGGACCATTATGAGACATTGCGTATTTAAGCATAGACCTCATCTCACGTCCGTTAGATGGCATAAGTATTTCAAAATTTGGCATACCTTGTAACATAGATAGGTCATAAATACCTTGGTGTGTTGAACCATCAGGCCCAATTACACCACATCTATCAATACCTATAACTACATTTGCGTTCTGACGTGCTATATCATTAAGTATAAAATCATATGCACGTTGCAGGAATGTTGAATAATATAATATTACTGCCTTTTCACCAGCTCTTGATAATCCTGAGGCAAGTATTGCCCCATGCTCTTCAGATATTCCAATATCTAAAATAAAGTCAGTATATTTAGAATTATATTCCTTAATATAATCACCTAAAATCATGGCAGGATCAATAATAGTAAATCTTTGTTCACTTCTTAAATTAAGTAATGTCTTTAATACAATATCAGTATATGTATATTCACCCTCAATTAAAGGATTCTTTGGAAGTCCTGTCTTAATATCAAATGGACCTACATTATGGAATCTTCCACTCTTATCGTTCATTGCAAGTTCATATCCCTTACCTTTTTCTGTAATTATATGAATTAAAACAGATCTATTTTTTATCTTTTTAACACGTTTAAAATCACGAATAAGTTCAAATAAATCATTTCCATTATAAGGGCCGAAATAATCATAACCAAGTGCAGTAAATGAATTATTTGATTGAAGCATTGATTTAAAACCATTATTTATTTTGTGGAAAAAATTTCTAATAGGTACTATAGATATCTTTTTAATAAATGTTTTTAATCCTCTTACAAAAGCATTAGATCTTAATTTATCAAGTGATTTATGAAGTGAACCTACACTTTGAGATATTCCCATCTTATTATCATTTAATACTATAATAGCTCTTGAACCACTCTTCTTTTCTCCAAGAACATTAAGGCTTTCAAATGCAGCCCCATTAGCCATTGCGCTATCTCCTATAATCGCAACACATTCTCCAATATCTTGTCCCATATCTTTAGCACGCAAAAACCCCTCCATTGCGCCAATAGAGGTTGAACTATGCCCAGATTCCCAAGCATCATATTTAGATTCACTATAACTAGGATATCCACTAAGTCCATTAAACTTCCTTAAGTTCTTAAAATTCTTAGCACGTCCTGTTAATATTTTGTGGGTATAAGTTTGATGTCCTACATCAAATATAAGCTTATCGTTTGAAGAAGAGAAAACATAATGTAGTGCTACTTCTAGTTCTACAGCACCAAGATTAGAGGATAGATGTCCACCTGTTTCTGAAACATTATCTAATATAAATTTTCTTATATCTTCGCAAAGAAGCTTAAGCTCCTTTTTAGATAAGTCCTTTAAAAAACTAGGGTCTTCTATTTCCTCTAAGTTTATATGTTTAATTATCTTCTTTGACAAAATCTTCTAGACCGCTTTCACTCATCTTTTTAACTACAAGCTTTTCATTTGTACCAAGAATATCATAACACTTCTTAGATAGTTCAAGACCACGAGTATAGTCTTTTACTGCCTCATCAAGTGATATATCTTTATTTTCTAAGTTCTTTACAGTATTTTCAAGTTCAGTTAAAAGTTCTTCAAAACTCTTATTTTCCTTCTCCATTACTTACTACCTCCAATACCTTAGCCTTAATGTCTCCATCTTTCATAGATACATCTATTAGACTATCTTTTTTAACCATTTTTACACTTCTTATTGCCTTTCCATTTACTCTTGGAATAGAATATCCCTTATCCATAAGATTTAATGGAGATAAGGCGTTAAGTTTTTCTTTATAAATATTAAATTCATTTGTTTTGTTTTGAATAACAATATTAATATTCTTATTTAATAATTTAAGATTTCTTCTTAACCCATCCCTTTTATCATTAATAATATTTAATGGATTATTAAGTAAAAATCTTTTATTTAACGCATCATAAGCTATACGCTCTTGATACAATATATTATTCATTTGATTATTAAGTCTATTAATTAAAGATTTTAAATCTTTCTTATTTTGAATAATTTTATTTCCAGGAGAAGCATTATCAAGCCTCTCATCAAGATGCATAAGTTTAACCTTATAATTTTCAATCTTATTTTTAAGATCTTTATACATAATATAAACTTTTGTCAAAATCTCATTACGAAGCTCTACAACATCTGGTGTTGCAAGTTCTGCTGCCGCAGTTGGTGTAGGCGCTCTTAAATCAGACACATAATCTGATATTGTAAAATCTATTTCATGACCAATTCCTGTAATAACTGGAATACTCGAATTATAAATCGCAAGGGCTACTATTTTTTCATTAAATGCCCATAAATCCTCTATAGAGCCTCCACCACGACCAACAATAAGTGTATCTGCTAGATTATCTTTATTTGCCTGTTCAATCATTTTTACAATATTTTGTTTTGCGTCAGGTCCTTGAACAATGGCCGGATATAATATAACCCTTGTAAAAGGATATCTACGATTAATTGTATTGATTATATCTCTTATAGCGGCTCCTGTAGGAGATGTTATAACTCCTATAGTTTGGGGAATACGTTTAATCTTCCTTTTGTGGCTAACATCAAAATAGCCTTCCTGCATCATTTCTTTTTTAAGACGTTCAAATTGAAGCATTAAATCTCCAATTCCATCACTCTTCATCTCAGTAATGTTTATAGAATATGTACCTGATGGTTCATATACTGTAACCTTACCACGAACAAATACCTTCATACCATCTTTTGGCTCAAATAGCACTTTTGAGGCATATGAGGAAAACATTGCGCAAGAAATTGCGGCTTTTTCATCTTTTAAAGAAAAATAGAAATGTCCCTTTTGATTATGCTTAAAGTTTGATATTTCACCTTGCAGTAAAACTGATTGAAGATGCCTATCACAATCAAACTTATATTTAATATATTTAGTTAACGCCGATACTGTTAAATAATCAGTATTTTCTTCCATTATATCCCTACTTACCTAAATATTTCTTTATATTATCTAAAACTTTATTATTAAATTTAACCTCTTTAGAATCTCCTGCATCTGTATATAGCTTTGTAATCTCTAAAGCTTCATTAATTGCGATTGCAGGGGCAACAATGTCATTCTTCATTTCGTATGTCGCAAGTTCAATAATTGATCTATCAACAACGTTAAGTCTATTAATTGTATAACCAACAAGTGAATTAGAAATAACCTCATCAATCGCTTTAATATCATTCATTGTTTGTAGTGCGTATTTTAAAGCTATTTCATCATCGTATATAATAGAGGCCGCAACTGAAGCTGCATCAGTATTATTCATATGACATGAATATATAACTTTAATAGCCTCAATTCTTGAATCTCTTATTGTTTTTGCCATATTAATCATCTCCAAAATATATAATTCTATTATATCATAAGAAAAAATTATATAAAGAAAAAAAGATGTGAATTAGTAAATTAAATCACTATATCACACCTTTTAACTCAGAGCATTATAACTCTTTATTAATGAATCAATTGTATCATTTTGTTTTAATATATCACCGCATATTACATCTACTCCTATTTCATGAAGTTTTGTAATATCATCCTTCGATTTAATATTTAAACCATACATTAAAATATCAAGACTATCAAGAGATTTCTTTAAAGCTTTTATTGTATCAAAAGAATAAATATTTAAATCACATAAATATATATTAAGTTTGTTCCTTACACAATAATCAAATGAACTTGAGGCAAGATGAACACCTATAGTTTTTAAATAAAGTTCAAGCTCTATTGAAGATTTGGTTGTATCCTCAATAATATTAAATGATAATACTTGAGGTGGTATATGAAAATATTTAAGCTTTTGTTCTAAATATGTTTTAAATCTTTTATCTAAAAGTACTGATTTATGAATAGATATTAATAAAGGATAATAAACCTTACATTTATCATAAAATGTTTTTAGTTCAAAAAGCGCAGTAGTAATTATATACCTATCAAACATCTTTTTAATATTTCTTTTTTCTACTACATCATAGAAATATTTTTCATCACAATCAAACATTAAAAGATTTGGTCTTGGAATATAATATTCAATTGTACCCTCATCTGCGTTTGCCATTTGTTTATAATTAAGCTTAAGCTCATTTTGATCTATTGCCTCAGTACAATAAAGTATAATTTGAGAATCTCTAAATCTTTCAAGCGCTCTATCTTTATCATAAATCATTACATCCATATCGTTACTATCATATGCATCAAGGAGTGCCTCTGAAGCATTAGATATAGCTCTCAGATAATCAACATTACCCATTGATTTAGTATATCTAAACACACCAGCCTTAAGAGATAAGTGAAGACGTGGGTTTGTTTTATATGCTATTTCTTTTATTTTGGTTAAAATATTAGAAACCCTTGTCTTTATACCTCTTAGGTCATTAACCTGCTTGAATAATAACATAAATTTATCATTTTCAAGGTGGTAACAATCCATATCCTTTGATATCATATCTTTTAATATTCTACCTATTAAAAGAGTTAAATCATCCGCAAACTTATATCCATAAATATCAAAATATGTATTATAGTTCTTATTAGAAATAAGCGCTATCGCATACTTTTTAGTTTCAATCTCACTCATTAAATCAATATATAACATACTCTTATTTTTAAGATGTGATATTTGATTATTATAAGCCTTATTCTCTAAATCTTTTTCTATAGCCTCTCTTCCAGATTCATCTGTTATAATTGAATATATTTCTAAGACAGCATCATCTAATACCATAATATCTTCTTTTAAATATTTACCCTTAATATGATAATATATTGTAGCTTCTTTTATTTCTCGCTCATATATTCTTCTATATGTACCCTTATATAGAGGTAGGTCAGATGCATCTATTAAAGCCATATATTCACTATCTTCATAAAACTTATTTCTAACATCAAGAATAGACTTGGCAGTTTCATTAAGTTCTATTTCTTTATCGCGCTCAATCTTAAGTCCTGATTTTGAATGTGCAAAAATAAAATCATGCATCTTATTTTCATGAGATCTATCATAAGAATCATAAAGCTCATTTATATGAATATTTAAAACAGATGTAAGCATTTTTAATGTTTCATAAATATAGATATCTTTAAATTCGGTAGTCATAAAATTATAAGTAATTGCGCCTATAACTTTATCATTACGGAATAGTGAGAATCCTATTAAGGATTTGAATTTATCCTCAAAAGGAAGTCCTGTAATTATAGATTTATCAAATAAAGATTGTTTAACATCAAGAAGTAACATTTTATCGCTATTATTTAAAAGTTCATAGAATGGACTATCTTTTATAACCGAATCAGAAAAATTCTTTTCATAAACTCTTTCTACTTTATAATAAAAACCTTCTCTATTATTATTTAAGACTATAACTATTTCTACCTTAGAATATAGTTTATCTATCTCCATACCATAATTTCTTAATATATCCCTAAATCTTACTCCTTTATTAGGATTTAAGGCAGATAAAACGCCCTCAAGAGATTTAAATCTTTCTGAAATCATAATAGGAGTTTCTTCTATGTTTGATACAACCTCAGTGAAGTGTGATTTATCATTATCTCCTTTTTTATAAGATATATGAATAGTATCATTATCAAGATTATCTGGCGATATTTCATCTTCTATTATATTAAGATTTATGCTTTTTCTCTTTTCCTTCTTTAAATCCTTCTTCTCAGCTTTAAATGCTTCATTAAGCTCATTTATCTTAGCTTCATATTCCTCAATACCAAATCTATTAGCTATAGCCTCTGATACTTTAAGCGCAGTACGTGCAAACTCTAACGCTACACCTTTTGATGCACCCTCATATATATCATGATATTCAGATTCAAAAATCATAGCTTTTCTATTTTCTTTATTTAAAAGATATATTTTTAATACAATAGTTGCGCATTTAATTTTAGAATCTATATCAATATTCTTATCCTTTATAAATTCACTAATAAAGCTTAAAGCCAAATCATATTTATAAGATTGGAAATACATTTGTGCCATTTGCGTCTTTAGTTTAAATATTTTTTCATATGAAAAACTTTTTTCATAAAAGCTCAAAAGTTTATTATATGCATCAAAAAAATTGTCAAATTCATTATCATAAAATAATAAATCCTTTAACTTTTCTAAAGCACTAATTCTATTTTCATTTGAAATATCCTCACCTAAATATTGAGTAATAGTTCTTTTTAATTCAATCCTATTTGATACATTATCATAATATTTAATCATATCGTAAAGATATTTATCCTTATCGATAGTTTTTAAATGCTCATTTTTTATATCAATATATTTAAGTGCTTGATCGTTATTATCATTATATAAAAATATTTCAATTAATGAATCACATAAAGAAATTATTGAGTCATTATCATAATTTTTAAACTGTGATGTAAGTGGTAAAAGAATGCGAAGTGCATCCTTATCCTTATCGCTTATATGAAGAATATGACATTTAAAGGCAATAGCTTTTAAAAATTCATATGATGACTCTTCCTTATCACGAAGGAACATATCAATTTTTTTTATTGACTTTTTATCTTCCTCAAGTGATAAAACCTCATCTAATGTCATCATTAAATCTCCTTAAACATTATCTCGTCATTCTCAATAACACAATATTCACGTCCATACTTTAAAGAGCCTGGATTTATAAATATAATTCCATTTTCTTTAAAACAAGCACGAATGTGAGTATGCCCATAAAACACATAATCACACCCTAGTTCCATAGCTTTATAATAAAGATTCATAACTCCAAGTTTTACTTTATATTTATGACCATGAGTTACAAATATCTTCTTACCATCAATTTCTAATAATAAATCCTCTTTATCACTATGTATGTCACAATTACCATCTACATAATTTATATTATACTTATCAAGGATTTTTCTATTTACACAATAATCACCACAATGAATTACCGTATATCCCTTATATTTTTTTATTAACTCTTCCATTAAAGTGATATCATGATGTGTATCACTTATTATTAATAAATTCCTCATATAATCCCTTTAACTCCTCTAGTGCCTTAGCTCTATGAGAAATAGTATTCTTCTCTTCTAAAGTGATTTCAGCCATTGTACGATTGAATTTTTCAATAAAGAAATATGGATCATAACCAAATCCATTATTACCCCTTGGAGTATCAATGATTTCACCATCGCACATTGCCTTAGTAATTATATGCTCACCATTTGGTTTACATAAACATATTGCGCATACATAATGAGCATTACGATTTTTAACATTTTTAATATTTTTCATAAGAAGAGCGTTATTATGGCTATCATTATGTTCTGGGCCTGCATAACGAGCACTATATACTCCAGGTTCTCCATTAAGTCCATCACATACAAGCCCTGAATCATCAGCTATTGCCAACTCATTTGTAAGTTCTGCGATTGCCTTAGCTTTAATTAAAGCATTTTCTTCAAATGTTTTACCATTCTCTTCTATATCTATATCTATTCCCTTTTCTTTTAATGATTTAAGCACAATATTTGAATGCTCAAATATTTTTTTAAATTCTTTAATTTTATTTTGATTGTTAGAAGCAATTATTATTTCCATTTATATACACCAACCTACTCTCATTTTAACACATTGTTTATTAAAAATAAATAAACTATGCTATAATTAAGCGTAGGTGAATTATATGGATTTTAACAAAATATTTCAAAGTTTAAAAAAGCCATCTGTAGTAAAAGCATTTTTATTTATACTATTATACTTTTTAATAATGTTTTTATTCTCAAACTTATTCCTTGAAGAATGGTTTTTAAAAATATGTGAGAATGTATCTAAAATTAATAGTGCTAATTGGAGTCAAAGTACAAATTGCAATATAAGTGCGTTATATAATCTTCTTATTTATATAATATTATTTATACCACTTTTAATAGGATATTCATTTGAACTATCACATGATTATTATCATCTTGTATCTACTCCACTTTATAAAAAATTCTTTTTAAAATCACTTGGAATATTCTATCTTGCAAGTATATTCGGAAATCTTATTTCAAACTTAATTTATAGCGATAGTGAATCAGTAAATCAGATTACAATTAGTGTTATTGTAAATAATAACATATTCTGTTTTGCGGTAATGTTTATAACAGTTGGAATTATCGGACCTATAGTTGAAGAGCTTATATTTAGGCAAGCTTTCTTTGATATATTTCAAAACAAATATGCCTCAATAATTATATCAACCATTTTTTTCGCTTCCATTCATCTAACCACATCATCTGGCTCACTATTATATATGGTATCAATTTCAATACCTTATCTTGTAAGTGGTCTTGTGTTTGGTATAATTTATGAAAAAAGCCATAGAAATATATGGCTTACAATACTTGTTCATGGACTATCAAATATCATTTCATTAATACTTATAGTTTTAATTTAGAGTTGTTTTTCAAACTGTAGAAGCAAGTTATAAATATGTTTATAATTTAATAATTTTGCATATTCAATGGGACGATATTTAAAATCGTCCTTTTGTCCTATATTATACCTTGATAGTGTTTGTTTAACCTTTAAAAAATCATTTAAAAGTACGGCTGTATGAAGTGGATACTTCTTTTGATATCTATTATATTTTATAGAAAGTTGTTGATATTTAAGGAATTCAAGCAATTCATCTTTTGCGATATCAAAAACAGTTTCATAAAATCCATTCATCTTCTCTAGTCTTGCGCCATATGATAATAATAAAGCTATCATATCATAATCTTTTTCACGAACCGCAAAGAACATTGGTGTCTCACCAAAATTATCAGCACAATTAGATAGAACACCAGACGCAAGCAAATACAAAGCTATCTCTTTATCTTTTACCATACAAGCTTCATGAAGAAGAGTTCTATGAGTATAATTTTGTGAATAAATAAGTCTTTTATCTTTTTCTATTATTTTCTTAAGTAAAGATAAATTATGAGATCTCACTATAGAGAAAGTTATATTTTCATCATTTTGATTTGATTTAGTTAAATCAACATCCATATCAAGAAGGATATACGCCATATCCATCTTCTTTAAATTTAAAGCAAGCATTATAGGAGATTCACCTTTTAGATTTGTAATATTAAGATTACATTTTTCTCTTATAAGGCGCTTAAAGTATCCTATTCTATTAAACATAATAGTATACATTAAAGGCGTATTACCTAAATTGTCAGTTTGATTTATATTTATATAGTTTTTTATAAGCAAATCAAAGGCATCATCAAATTCTGCGATTATAGAAGCTATTAAAAGATTTCTTCCTTTATCGTTTAAAATATTAATATTTGAAACCTTTAAATATGCCTCCAAAGACTTATAGTCAAGGGAGGCAATGTAATCAAATGGGTTATTCATCATTTTCACCTATTGCGTTAGTATGAGTATAAAACTTCTTAGTTTGAAAATTAAAATCCTCACATAAATTAAACATATCATATGCCAACATCTTAGTTTCTTCTACATAATATATTACATCAGCTAAATCTCTTGGCTTAAATCCCTTTAGACAATAAATTTTATTAGGGTCATCAATATAATTACCATATTTACAGAAAAGACAACATAAAATCTTATTATCTAATAATTTATTAAGCTTATTAAGCTCTTCTGATATAGTTTTACCACTTGCTTCATAAATTTTACCATTATACTCTATTCTTGAGGTTTTAATAGAATGTATATATGTACAAGGAAGATCATCTACTTGTATAATCTTTTTTATTGTTTTAAAATTCTCTTCTACAATACCTCTTATATAAATTTTACCATCCTCATAATCAAGTATAGATTTATAATCTGATGACATAAGCGCGAAGCTATTTCCCGCAATCATCTTTAAGGTATCTAAATCTATATCAATCAGTTGATATACATCATGAGTATCTTCATCTTTCCAATCTAAAAGATAACAATATCCTTCACGAAGGAAATAATGCCTTAAGGCTTCCATATTATATTTATTATTGATGCACATTGTAAGTAATGATCTATATTTATCTGCATAAGCTTTATCTCTATATTTAAATTTAGTCCAAGCAGTGTCATATACCATATAATGTGGCTCATCATAAATTTGCCAATATGTATCAATAAAAGAACCTGACGCTTTCGCTTCAAAAGAATATAGATTTCTAAATGATACAACAAATATTCTATCTATTTCATCTAGCTTATTATCTCTATTATTCCATATAAAGTTTTCCGCTTTATCAATAATAGTTTCATCCGTTAACGCGTCATATGTTATATGAGAGATTTCCTTACCTTCAAATGTTAAGAAATAAATATATGCTAAATGATCTAGAATATATGATAAATCTTTATAAATAGTTTCTTTAGAAGATATAATTTCTAAATCATCGTATTTAATTTTAAATATATCTTCTGATGTAGTAACTAGGATTTCATCAAGTACGTTATCTGATTTAATTTTTAAATCAATTGAAAGTTCTGATTTAAGATTATATTTACAAGACACATATTTTTGAATTTCTAGAAGCATTTAACTCACATCCTAAATTAATTATTAACTTTCTTAATAATTTCCTTAATTCGTTTAATTGTATCCTTTGTAGATAGCGATATTTCATCCTTCTTAGCTTTTCTTAAACCTTCATAAGGAATAGTTTCAACTTCTACTGCATGTTTACGCTTTGATACACTTACATACTTATAACATAATTGTCCTGCAAAGATATCATAAGGCATTTCATCACTATTTGAAATTCCTGCTTCATTATTACTATTAAACGCAACTGAATTACATGCGATATATTGTGTATCATCCATATATTCAGGATCTATTCCTTTTCTCTTTAAAACAGTAAAGTCATCATATACATTAGGATATTTTACATATCCATTCCAGAATGGTACATAAACATCAAATCCATCAAATGTTTTAACATTGATTTCATATGATTTAATATAGTCATCATTTGCGTAATATTGGAAATCAATAGGCTCTCCTACTGCATTATAAATCACATAATCCTCATCAACTGGAGTAGTTCCTACCTCAGGGTTCTTATGAGCCTTTTTAATCTTAAAAGTCTTATTCTTTCCGTATAGTTTATCAGTTGCGTAATCAAACGCTAATTCAAACTTATCAAAAACAATAGGGTCCTCATTCTTCATATACAACATATAGACTATATTTTTCTTCGCTATTTTTATTTCTTCTTGAGCCTTATCTTGATATTCAACAATCTTTTGAAGCTCTACCTTTAATCTTTCATTCTCTGTATTTTTTAAAAGATATAGATAAGCATCTTTCTTTTGTCTAAGACTATTCTTAGATCCCATGATAATCTTTGCCTTCTCATAATCACTAAATTCCCAATTTAGTTCCTTACACTTGGCAACGAGATCATCATTCTTAATAAAATCATAAATATTAAATTCCATAACAACACCTCATTTAATGTAATTCCTTTTTATAATTATACTACAAACAAAGCTTTATTATAAGAGGAAAAAGAAAAAAGGATTAAAATCCTTTTAGTTCTTTAAATATTTATCTGGGATTGCCTTTGTAACAGCTAAAGCTAAAGCTCCATCACCTATATGGCATGATACAGAAAGTGATAGTGGGTTCATAACTATTTCTTCCTCACTTATATTAAATCTTTCCGCAACTTTCTTTCTAAATTCAATAGGTAAGCATAAATCTGTTCCTGAATACGCAATTTCAATATGATTGTTTGAAACCTCTCCATCAATATCTTTTAAATATCCACAAATATTATTAGATACCGCATCCATCATAATATCCATAGCATTTTCCATAGTTCTATTACGCATCTTAAACTTATCAAGCTTATCGCCCTCAATAGTAAGTATTGGTTTAAGTTTAAGCATAGTCCCAAGGGCTGCCGCTGCAGGTGTAATTCTTCCACCTTTCTTTAAATACTTTAAAGTCGCAAGAGTAATATAGATATCTGAAGCACTCATCATTTCAATAGAAATATCATGAATTTGTTTTGCGCTATACCCTAAATCTCTTAGCTCCATCGCATCAAGAACTGCTTGTCTTTGAGTTACAGATATTCTCTTATTATCACATACAAATACCTTTCCCTCAAATTCAGGCTTATGTGATGCGCTTATCGCAGTCTCACATGATTTTGAAAGTCCTGATGACATTGGATAATATATAACACTATCAAACCCATTTGTTAAAGCTTCAGTCCAAAGTGATTCAACATAGGCAATAGATGGTTGAGATGTTGAAACTACTGCGTTATCATCTTTTAAAAATTCATAGAATTTCTCTTGAGTAAGAGTAATATCTTCTAAATATTCTTCTCCATTTATAGTAAAAGGCATAGGAACTACAACTATATTTAATTCCTTTGCCTCTAGCTGTGTAATTCCACTATTAGAATCTGTAATTATTGCGATTTTTTCCATACTTTAAAATTCCTCCAAATACAAATCTGTTGTGATTATATCAAATAGTGTATTATATGTCAAGTACGCTTGACATGTTTCTTGAGTGTATATTCATTTCTTTTCCTTAAAAAGTTTTAATAGACTAAATCATTATTTTAATACATATTTAAATAATACATTATATTTTGTATTATTAACATCTAGTTTATACATAATAAAATCAAAAGCTTTTACTTTATACCAAGTTTATCAAATACATTAAATAATTCTTTATTATTTATATATTTTATAGGAGTAATTCCAAGATCATCTATTCCTACTAAATTTTTATCACTATCATCAATAAAATAAATATGCTTTATATTTTCATCTTTATAAGAATTAACACATAATTCATAAAATTCATGTTCTGGCTTGCGCATATTATATTCCCATGAATTAAATGATTTATCAAAAATCTTAGTAAAATAATCTTTATCACCATATAAAAGTTCTACATAATCCTTAACTACATTTGTAAGTAAAGCTAAATGATATTTACCTTTTAATGATTTAATAAAAGAAATCAATTCATCATTAGTTTCTAAAAGCATCTTCCATTCACTAATTATCGTATCCTTTGGGATTTTAAGACCACTCTCTAATTTATCTAAAAGCTCATATACATTATATTCACCCCTATCAGCACCGTTATAATATAATGCCTTTAATCTTTTAGCTTCCTCTTCTTCATATCTTAAGCGAAACCATCTAGGAGATATTTCTGTACATAATACTCCAAAACAATCAAATATTATTAAAGTATCTTTCATTAAACCAATTCCTCAATTTCTTTTTTATTTAATCCTTCTCCAATAACAATCACTACATCTTGTCCTAATTCTATTGGTTTTATAGAACTTTCGTTTTTTGTAATATTTATCTGGTACCAAGAATCCATCTCTTTAACAAATCCTTTAATCCTTATAATATTACCATAAGTATTTGTTTTAAACAAATTCTTTAATGTTTCTATTTGAGATAAAGTTATATGCCTATCCATAATATAGACAGAATCAAATGAATTATTATCCATAATAAGTTTATGAATATGTTCGTATGAACAATAACCAGAATTTATTATATCAGCCATATTTAGGGTATCAAAATAAAGAATATCACGCTCACTAATTACTCTATCACACATATATTCTTTAAATATATCGTTAATATAGTGAATGTCTACTACCTCATCTTTAACTCTTTTTGAGACAATAATTTTAGATGCTTGTGCCATCTCACTTACAAGTATATATCTTCCATCATCTGATAATCCTTTTGTATTAATATCATATATATTAAAAACATTACCTATCTCATAATATTGGGTAATATTATCTTCATAAAGTGAATCAAAAAATTCAGAAGTATCATAAATACCAGATGGTTCTACAACTACTCTTGTATAACCTCTCATCGCAATTGATATAAGCTTTGTTTGAAATCTTCTTAAATGACAATCATAATCACATCCACCCGCGACCATATAGACATCACATAAATTACCTACAAGAAGGGCATCTACATTAATTGCGCCATAATCATTTTCAATTACGCATACATTCTCACCCACTCTTTTTAGATATTTAACATATTCATTTATAAATGTTGTTTTACCAGCACCTAAAAATCCTGTGACCAAATCAATTTTAATCATTTATATTCAACTAAAGCTCCTTTATGTATAATACAAATAATATTTTTTTTACCATCCTAATTTTAGCATATTATTTTATAATTTTAAAATTATAAAGTTTGTAAGCGTTTAATTCTTTATCTAATGTTTCATATGAGTATAATACATATGGTGATAAAAAATGAAAACTCGCGATTTGTCTATGGGTACACCTTGGAAGGTTTTAATATTATTCGCCCTTCCGATGATACTTTCAGTAACTCTCCAGCAAATATATAACATTGCCGATTCAGCAATAGCTGGAAAAATGATATCTGATGCGGCGCTTGCCTCAGTATCAGCATCTTATCCTATAACTATGATTTATTTATCAATCGCAACAGGACTTGGTGTCGGTGCTGGTGTTATTACATCAAGGTATTTTGGTGAAAAGAATTATAAAGATACAAAATCTACTATTTATACATCACTAATATTTACATTAATACTAGGGGCTATAATGGTAGTATTTGGAATTTTAATATCTCCTCTTTCCCTAAAATTAATTGATACTCCAGATAATATATTTGAAGATTCAAAAATTTATCTAGAATTTTATTGTGGAGGTCTTGTATTTACATATCTTTATAATGTAATTACATGTATTTTCCAATCTCTTGGAAATTCAAAAACTCCATTATATTTCTTATTGTTTTCAACAATATTAAATGTATTTTTAGATATATTATTTGTAGGTCCATGCAATCTTGGAGTATTAGGACTTGCTCTTGGTACATTTATAGCACAAGGGATAGCGATGGCGCTATCACTAATATTTTTAATTATAAGTATTAAAAAAGTATTACCAACAAATGAAAAAATAGTTTTGTTTAATAAATCTATTTTAAAGAATATTTTAGTAATAGCTATACCATCAATTATTCAAGGTTGTACTATTTCAGTTGGTAATTTCTTCATCCAACGTTTAATTAATTCATATGGTTCTGACCTTATTGCGGGATATGGTGCTGCATATAAGATTTGTTATATAATAGTTAATATTTATACTGCATATTCAAACGCTATATCAAATTATACATCTCAAAATCTTGGTGCTGGACATCTTGATAGAGTGCTTTCAGGATTTAAGGTATCACTTCTTATATGTATAATATTTAGTGTGGTAATGAGTGTATTATTTATATTAATGCCTGAGATATTGCTTAAGATATTTATGGATAGTGACGCATCAGAAAATGCGATTAACTATGGTAAGGCATTTATATATATAGTATCTCCATTCTATTTCTTTATGGGTCTTAAAATTCCATCAGATGGAGTTATAAAAGGCGCTAAGGATATGAGAGAATTTATGATTTCAACATTTGTTGATTTAATACTTCGTATTATATTATCATATATATTCTCTTACCGCTTTGGATATAAGGGTATATTTGCCGCATGGCCAATTGGTTGGGGTGTTGGATGCCTATTCTCTTTAGTATTCTTCCGTTTGGGAAGATGGAAAAAAATCAATGGTTTTGATAAAAATAAAGAATTAGTAGAAAAAAGCCTAGAATAAAATCTAGGTTTTTTTAATAATTATTCTTCTGTTTTATTATCTTTATCAACTAAATTAGTAATACCTACTGATATGAAATAAAGTGAAAGTCCTAAAAATATTCCACCACATACATCTGTAATATAGTGCATTCCACTTTTAATACGAAGTATTGAAACTACTATGATTAAAAGTATTGAAGTTGCAAGTAACACATATTTGATTATATTATTTTTAAGTTTAGATGATAAATAATATAGTCCACCTAAAATAAAGAATGTTGATACAAATACATGAGTTGATGGAAATGATGACTCCATTTCATGTGTAGGTCTTATGTTTATTTCAATAACTTTATCGAAGAAGATCCATAAAATTATTGATAATACCACAAAGATACCAAACACAATAATATATTTATCTACTTTAAATAAACTCTTATTTTTAATAAGCTCATATATTCCCACTACAACTAGTGCCAATAAAACTACAAATGAGAAATAAAATATAATATCTGACATTTTATCAAGTGTTTCATTATATTTATATTCTACTATATCATTTAATGAACTTAATCCAACACTATCTAGTGACTCTGCGATTACTCCTTTATCTACGTTTAGTAAAGCGATTAATAATATGAATGCGAATAAAAATCCACATCCAAGTATAAGATTTATATATTTTTTCATTTTTTCCTCCTTCTTAAACCTTTTAGTTTAATTATATAGTATTTATTAAAAATCTACAAACTATATATTTTAAAAAGGAAGTATTATTCTACTTCCTAATTTAATAAATATAATTATTCACTATATTTTTCTGATAACTCTCTTAACTGTGGCTTAATATTATCAAATGCCTCAATTATTTTTGGGTCAAATTGAAGTCCTGAATTCATATCCATTTCTCTAAATGCTTCCTCTATATCCATAGCTTCTTTATAAACTCTTTTTGATACTAAGGCATCAAAGACATCAGCTACAGTCATTATTCGTGCCTCAAGTGGTATCATATCTCCTACTAGTCCATCAGGATATCCATTACCATCATAACGTTCATGATGACTATTAGCTATATTTTCTGCGGTAGTTAAAAATTTTTCATCTTCTATCGAAGATATAACATTTTTAATAATTTCCTTACCTTTAGTAGAATGTTCTTTCATTTGTTCAAATTCATCAATAGTAAGACGTGCAGGCTTTAACAAAATATTATCAGATATTGTTATTTTTCCTATATCATGTAATGGGGCAGCTTTTATTATTAAATCAGCCTTCTCGGGCGTTAAATAACCAGTAAACTTACCTTCTTTCATTAATTCTTCTACAAGTAATTTTACATATTCCCTCGTTCTTATTACATGGTTTCCTGTTTCGCTATCTCTATTTTCAATAACAGAGGCAATAGATGTAATAATATTTTCTTGCATACAAGTTCTTCTCTCTAAGTTTTTATGAATTGTTGCGGTAAGAGTTGCTTCCTTCAATAATTCTTTACGAGATCTATGTGCAATTTCAAGGGATAAATATGTAACCACTATAAGACAAATCTCACGAGGTATTACATAATGCTTAAAAAGTTCAAGCATTCTTTTTGGTGTGGCATTATCCATTCTAAGTGTATAATTTGCGCTTTCAGAATCATCAAGAAAATATCCAAGTAGATTTTTATCATATAATCCATAAAAATAGCCAATATATACAGTTAAAGGTATCATTATAAAAGATAGGCCTACAAAAGTTACAAGCCATCTCTTCTTTAAATTGTATTGGCTTATAAGCATTATAGGAATACATAAGGCAATAAGCACATGATGTGTAAGTGCACACCCTATTACTGTAATTCCTATATAAATTAAAGTAATTAAACAATATTTAAACCAATACGCTTCTAATACCCTATATTCTCTTTTAAGTATTTTATCATTAATAAAATAGATTATAGCTGGAGCCATTAGAATAACTGCAGTTATAATCATTCCAGATATAACAATTGGCGCAAATCGCTCAAAAACACCAATATATGACATAAGAATAGATAGAAATAGAAATATACTAATACTTAGACAAAAGCGCGTGTTAAAACGATTGACCTTTATTTCTTTTTCATGATCAATCATTTTAATTTGTTTTTCAAAACTATAATTATTATATTCCATACCAATCACTTCTCTTTATATTATTTTATCATATATTTTTTAAAAAATGATATCTCTTGGGCATAAAATTATTATTATATAATTATATTAATTTCACAAAATTTTTATTTAATTCGCTCAAATGTAAGCTTAATTCTTCCATTAAGTTCACATTCTTTTACAAGACTCCATCCGTCATTTTTATACTCTAATATCTTGTTATTATAATCTTTTGGATCTACAAGAATTGTTTTGGCTTCAACGTTTTTACTCATAAATTTATGTATTTTTTCATCTATATTATCCATAATATTACCTCAAAACATTTTATGTAAGTTCATACAAAAGATAGATAATTACTAGTATCTAATCCATAAAGCTAATTTATAGATTTTTGCATACGAAATCAAGATATTCTGCTGCTTTTGCAGTAAGCACTTGATATCCAAAATAATATAATACTTTATGATAAAGTTCTTCTTTTGTATATCCTTCTTTAATATATTCTTTAACTACATTTGATATTTCTTCTTTAGGAATATCATATATTTGTCTGACATATCCAACTCTTATATAGTTAATATCAAATATTCCTCTATCAGGCCAAATAACATTATCAAATAAATTAGTTGTTTCCATAAAACCAAATGATTTAAGATGAGGAATAATTATATCTAAGGCTTTTTGTGAAATTTTACCAATACCAAATGCCTCTCTTAATCTTTCCTTTAGTGTATTATATGTTAATGGTCCTTCTGTATTAACAATATTTTCTAAATCAAAATCAAGATTTTTTAATACTTCACTATTTCCCTCATACATTAAATCTAGATTAAGTGGCTTATAATCACTACACTTAATATATTTTTTTTCTAAAATCGCCATATATACTCCTTATATATTTCTAATTTAATTATAATAGATTTTTATTCTTTTTCAATCATTTATAAGCAATAAAGAATAACCTTGGCATTTTTAATATTACACTATTATCGCTATGAAGCTTATATGATTTATTAATTTCTTCTTGAAGATCATTTAAAAATTCATTCTTTTCATTATCATTTAGCGCATCTAAATATGGCTTAAGGCCAGAACCTTTATACCATTCTATAACACCTTCAAGGCCTAATACTTTGTGATAATAAACTGTTTCCCACATTTTAAAATCACTAAATTTATCTAAGAGTAAATCATAATAACCTTCAGGTGTTAATTGATGAAATACCTTAATACTCTTTAGTTTATTCCATTTAGGATTATTATCAAGCATTTTATAAAGTAGCTTATAAAAATCACTTTCGTATGTAAGAGGTAGTTGAATCGCAACTACTCCTCCAATCTCTAAGGCATTATGTATTGAATCAAATAATTTATTTTGGTCACTTATCCAGTGAATACAAGCATTAGAAAATATTAAATCAAATTTACCAAGAGGCCTTAAATTCATAGCATCCATCTCTATAAATTTAAGGTCTGGATGTTTTAAATTAGCTTCCATAACCATATTTTTTGATTGATCTATTCCTATTATATTAGCTCTATCAAATACCTTTTTTAGCTCATAAGTTGAATTACCAGGTCCACTTCCTATATCAAGAATATTTAGGGGATTTATATTAAGTTTTGATATTAAATCCCTTACTGGTTCTGTTCTTTCATTTAAAAATTTCTTATAATCATCTACATTCCATTCACTCATAAAAGCACCGCCTTATAAAATAATTATATAATTAAACTTAAAAGAAAAAAAGAGGTTTGCACCTCTTTATTTTTATAATAGGTAGTAGTCTCCTTCAACTTTAACTACATTAACCTTCTCTGCTTTGGCTCCAAGATTTACCTTAAATGCCTTACGGTTATATACTTCACCCTCAAGCTTAACATCAACAGTTGTTTCTTCAATAGATGTAATTTTATATACATCCTCTCTCTTACGAGCACAAACAAGTGTATTATCCATCTTTGGCTTATCTTCACCAAATACAATAATATAACCTAAATCTTCATGATTTTCTGCATCAAAAGATGTGCTATTTAATAAGCCATTTCCAGTATAAAATACATATTCTTCATTAGCTTTACCAAATGCTTGTTTAATATTGTTTTCAAGTTGAGCGTCATTAACCTTTTTCTTAAGTTTAGAGAAAAATCCTTCTTTTTTCTCTTCCTTATTTTCAGTCTTAGTATCCTTTAGAGTTACCTCTGCATCAATTACCTTATCATTTCCCATAATTAGTATCTCCTTCTTTTTTAGTCTTTATGCATAATTGACATTATATAAATCAATAGTCTTAATACTTCTACGTAAATATATAAAATAGATAATATTAAGCCAAATGCAGCTACCCATTCAAATTCTTTTGTGGCACCACTTTTTACATATGTTACTGCTTCATCAAAGTTAAAGAATAACATTGTGCATCCATACATAACATATAGTACTTCTATTAATATTAAAAGACTCATATGTGTTTTAATAGTTTCTTGTGAACCAGCTATATTAAATAAGCTTAATACAAGTAAAACTAATGAAACCGCAACTATTGAACATAATATTAGTATAGCGACGCTTCTAAGCTTATTTGTATTTCTTAAAGCGCCACTAGCAAATAATGCTAGGCATACTACAAATATTACGATGGTTGTCGCTACTGCGATTACACCAATTCCATTATAAGCTAAATCGGCAAGTAGTGTAATCATACCAATCGCTACACCCTCACACAAGGAATAGATTATTCCAGCGCCTTCTGCAGCCTTAGGATTACTTCTTCCTATAATAACCGCAACAAGACCTACTATAAATGAGATAACAAGAGCTACTGAATAGATTGCGATACTATTTAACTTATACATAAATATTCCTGACAATATTCCAGCAATTCCTGTAATTCCTAAAAGTAATAGTGTTTTTAAAGTAATTCCTTGATATGTAGCAGTATCTTCTGATACATAACAACTAGAAGTTTCAACATTTGTAAACATAGGATTTGAATTTATCATTCACATCACCTCTACAAAAGTAATTTTAACATTTATATATTGATTTTACAATAAATGAAGTCAAATAACATAATTTCACAAAATTAACTATATAGCGAATAGGCCTGTTTCTTCAATAGGATCTTCTTCAGGAAGATCACCAAAGGCTCCCATTTTTCTAAATTCCTCAGATAATGTTTGATTAAGACGAGTACGCTTATTTACATCTTCTATTGATGTAAACATCTTCTCTTCTCTCTTCATCTTTATATTTTCTGCAGCAGATGGACCTAAGCCATCAACAGCCGCAAATGGAATTCTTAAAGCTCCATCTACTAATCCACCTTCAATATTAAATATCTCTGAATCACTCTTTTTAATATCTACAGGTAGGAATTTAATACCACGAGCCTTTGCCTCAAGACATACTTGAAGTGAAGTTATTAAATCTTCATCTTTAGCTGTACGATCATTTGATTGAATATCAGAAAGCTTTTTAATCTTCTTTTTAATATCAGCCTCACTACCAAGCATTGCGTATACATCATATGCCTTAGCACGCTTAGATAGATATGCACTATAGAACATCGCTGGCTTATATACTTTAAACCAAGCTATACGTAATGCCATTATAATATAGGCAATAGCGTGAGCTTTAGGAAACATATATTCTATTTGTTCACAAGACCAAATATAATAATCAGGTACCCTCGCATCCCTCATATCTTTCTTAAATGCTTCCCAACCTTCAGGATCCTTTGACTTCTTATTCTTACGAACGAATTCCATAATCTTAAATGCCTTACCGGGTTCCATTCCAAATGCCATTAAGTCAACCATTATATCATCACGACATCCTATAATCTTATCAAATGTAAGAGTTCCAAATCCAGTTGGATTTTTAGGATCTACAAGCTGTTGTGCATTACCTACCCATACACCTGTACCATGTGATAGACCTGAAATTTTTACTAATTCAGCAAATGTTTTTGGCATAGTTTCAAGTAGCATTTGTCTTACAAATGGAGTTCCAAGTTCTGGAACCGCAAATGAAGCTACTTCAGAATCTATTTGTTCTGGCTTTAAACCAATAGTTTTTGTTGAACAGAATAGTCCAAATACATTATGATCATCAAGTGGAATATTACGTGGGTCACTAAATGGGAATTCATCTTGATGAAGATGTACAATATCCATAAAGTATTTAATAAGAGTTGGATCATCGTGTCCTAGTACATCAAGTTTTAATAAATTATCCTCAAATGCATGATAATCAAAGTGAGTTGTTCTCCATGCGCTTGTATCATCATTAGCGGCATATTGAATAGGTGTTACATCATATATATCAATACGTTTTGGCACAACAACTATTCCACCAGGGTGTTGTCCTGTTGTAACCTTAACTCCTGTAATCTTTGTTGCGATTCTATCAATTTCACAATCTCTTAATACTATATTATGCTTTTCAAGATAAGCTTTAACATATCCATATGCCTTCTTATCTTGGACAGCACTTACAGTACCTCCTCTAAATGAATGATCATATCCCATCATCTTACGAACAAATAGGTGAGCAGTTGGTTGATATTCTCCCGAGAAGTTTAAATCAATATCAGGTATTTTATCTCCTTTAAATCCTAAGAATGTTTCAAATGGTATACAGTGACCATCCTTCTTCATAGGAGTTCCACACTTAGGACAGTTCATATCAGGTAAGTCAAATCCTGATCCTACCTTACTTAATACATCTTGAAGATTCTTTTCTTCTTCACACTGTATCCACTCAGTTTCAGTATCACTAAACTTAATAGCCATAAATTTACACTTAGGGCATAGATAATGAGGAGGTAGAGCATTAACTTCTGTAATATTCATCATGAATGCCGCAAGAGATGATCCTACAGATCCACGGGAACCTACTAAGTATCCATGGTCAAGAGAATCTTTAACCATTAAATACGCCATAAAGTATGTTGAATAATATCCTGATGAAATAATTGATTTCAATTCACGATCAATTCTAGCTTTAACAAATGGGTGAACATTCTCTCCATAAAGTTCTAATTCATTTTTTCTTATAACTTCCTTCATTCCCTCAATCATTGAAGGATAACGTAATTCAGGACATTCATGATCTGCAAATTCATCATCTGCAGGTACATACATTGCGCCATCACCTTTTTTAAATACTACAATAGGTTCTACCATATCAGCAACCTTATTAGTATTTGTAACTACTATTTCATAAGCTAAATCTCTATCAAGATAATTAAATTCATCAAGCATTTCTGATGTAGTTCTTAAGTGTGCATCAGGCACTACTCCTTCACTAAGGTATCCTGCAAGCTCATGACGTCCTCCACCACTCTTTGGTGAATCTATTAAAATATTACGATATTTCTTATCTTTCTTGTCAATATAATAACATTCTGATGTTGCGACAACCATTTTTCCTTGTCTCTTAGCTTCCGCAATAATCTTTTTTACAGTATTTTGTATAATTTCAAGACCATTACGAACATCACTAAGTTCTTTTATTAAATGGTCATAAGAATGTATTGGTTGAACCTCAATTACATCATATTTTGAAATAGCATATGCAAGTTCTGTATCTGAACGATTTAATGCATTTTCAAAAACATCACTAAATGAATTTCCAGATAAGAATAATACACCATCATGATATTCTTCCACAACAGACTGAAGCATTCTTGCGTCACCTGATACATGGGTAGTTAAGGCATCAGATACAATCTTAAACATATTCTTATATCCATGTTGATTTAATGCGATTACTCTCGCTCTATTAGGGAATACATTTTTAATTCCCTTTGGATTATCAAGAAGTAATTTATTTAAATCCTTATATTCTGTATAACCTAATGATTGAAGTTTTGGAATCATTTGGATAAAACATTCCGCAAGCACTCTTGTATCATCATTCGCTCTATGGTGATGATCTTGTTTAACTTTAAAGAATTTTGAAATTGCCTTTAAGTTAAACTTAGATAATTCACCATTATATGCATAATGCATTAATCTTAAGGTATCAATTCCTGCAAAATCTATATCTTCCATATTATTTTGTCTAAGCTTTGCGCGAATAAATCCAATATCGAAATCAGCATTATGGGCAACTATAATACAATTTTTAGAATATTCAACAAATTTTTTAAGCGCTTCTTCTATAGGAAGAGCATCTTTAACCATTTCATTTGTAATAGATGTAAGAGATGTAATCTTATCTGAAATAGGAATTAATGGTTTTACAAAATCATCATATTGATCAATTATTTGACAATTTTTAACCTTAGCACATGAAATTTCAATAATTGAATCATAGTTTTGGCTAAATCCTGTAGTTTCAATATCAAATACTACATATGTCGCATCTTTTAAATTAAAATCTCCTTTTCCATATGTAATATGAAGTGCCTTATCATCTACATAATCGAGATCACATCCATAAAGAGGTTTTATATTATCTTCTGGCTTTAACGCATGGAAAATATCAGATATTACATAAACACCATTGTGATCTGTAAAACCAATCGCTTTATGTCCCCATGCCTTTGCGCACTTTAAATATTCCTTAGCCTCATTAAGTCCGTCAAAGTTTGAAAGTTTAGTATGACAACAAAGTTCTACTCTCTTTTCTACTGCTTCATCCTTACCATAATTAATGGTTTCTATTCCAAGCACATCAAGATTCTTTACAATCATTAAAACATCATGTTCATACTGGTCATATTGAACTTCACCTGTAACCTCACAAGTCATAAATTTGCCTGATGAAACATTTTCTACAATTTCGTTATATTTCTTAAGTGCTTCGTCCCCACGAATAAATGATTTTATAACTATTGAATCAGTTTCATCTGTAATAGATCCTACAAATAGATTTGTGCTTTTTAAAGGTCTAACTTCAGCCTTAAAAATAGTACCCACTATCTTAAATCTTGCAGGTCCTACCTCATTTAAGAATCTAGCTAATTCCTCTTGAGTAGATGGAATGTTTTTAATCTCATAAGCGTTATTTTTAAATTTATATGTTTTATCATTTTTAACTGATAAATTCTTAGCATTATCTGATTCCGTAGCCTTAGCTTTAATCTCTCTTATTTCAAGCTCTGTTTTCTTTCTTTCTATCTCTTCGGCAGCTAATATCTTTGCCTTCTCCTCTTCAGATTCCATAAGTTTAATAAAGATATTTAAAGATGATTCCTTAAATTCTTTTACAATTTCATCAGCCATTTGTAAAAACTGTGTAGTTACTTGGTCTACATAGATTGTGATTGTAGAAGCCTCATATGTCTTTTTGAAATCATAAAATATTTCAAAAAGTGGACTAGTTTTAGTTAGCACCCCCACAAAGTGCTTAAAATATTTAAATATTTCTTCCTCACTTAAATTATTCTCTAGATATTCTATATTAAAATTAACAAACGCATTTTGTGATGCGAATAGCTCTTTGTTTTTAGAGTAAAAAACCTCGCGTTCCTCCAAGGTTAATGCCTTATCAATGGTAACATCAAGGTTAAATGTTTTTTTACTCTTTTCAAGAATAATTTTATTAACTTTTAAATTATTATTTGTAAAATCAAACCCTCCGATTTTTTTTATGGTATCAACATAGCTCATAATAAATCCCCCTTTATTGTTGTTTTTTTATTCTTATAATATTTCTACAAGCAATACCCATAAATATAAATGATATAATGGCCCCTATATAGAATAACCAGCTCACCCCCATAAATACACCAACTATATAGGATACAAAAGACCAAGTCATTGAATATACCGCAACATTTGCCCTTATTTTTCTTGGTAAAAATGGATTAAAGGCACTTCCTGAATACATAAGAACTGCGAATACTATTAAAAACTGAATTAATAATCCCAAAACATTACTAGAAAGTTGTTGTGGTATCGCAATTTTAAGATATTCATCATATCCAAGATTAATATAATCCATAAGTTTATAGATTTCATTAAAATTCTTTTCCTGAATTTTTGAAATATCAAGACTGGAATCCTCAAGAGATGAATACATTGTCTTATTAATCTCGGCATAATTATTATTTGATATAACTTCTACAATAAAATAATCCTCAAAGAATACAATAGATAACTCTGCCTTAGTATCTTTGTCATTAAAAGCTACCGCAATACTTCCATTAGTATAAACCTTATAATCAGTTGTATTAAGCTTATTATTCTCTATTTTAATTGTAGATGTTTCATCATTATATATTTGTTGAAATAAAACTACTTCATCAGAATATGAAAGGTCGTCAATATTTGAGACTTCAGCAAAGCTTGGAGTTAAGCATAATATAAAAAATAATACAAAATATAAAACAACTCTCCATGCTTTATCAGCTAAATAAGCACCTATATATTTTGGTCTAAATAAGCTATCAAAAAGTCTCATACCCTCATATCCTTTCTATCTAATTTCTTCTAGCATTTATGATTATATCATAATTAACTCGCAAATACACCATTATTTATGATAAAATTATTTTGGTGATTTAATATGCTAATGAATAACGAAAAGCACTATAACACAATTAGCGCGTACTACAAAGAAAAATATAATAATAAGGTTTGTAAAGTATCTTTAAATGCTGGATTTAGCTGTCCAAATAAAGATGGACGAAAGGGAATTGGTGGATGCACATACTGTAGTGCCTTAGGAAGTGGTGATTTTGCAGGAAATGTGTATGAACCACTCGATATTCAATTCAAGCACATTAAAGAAATAATGACTAAAAAATGGCCAAACGCACTATTTATTCCATACCTTCAAGCAAACTCTAACACATATAAACCTTTAGAGGAACTTAAAAAAATATATGAGCCTCTTCTTACAATTGATGAAAATGTAATAGGACTTTCAATTGCGACTAGATGTGATTGCCTTGAAGATGAGAAAATAGAATATATTGCCTCACTTAATAAAATCAAACCAATTCAAATTGAACTAGGTCTGCAAACAATTCATGAAAATACCGCAAAGCTTATAAATAGAGGACATACCCTAGATGAATTCGTATCATCGGTTAAAAAGTTAAGAGAACATAATATAGAAGTTGTAGTACATATTATAAATGGGCTTCCATATGAAACAAAAGAGATGATGATTGAAACCATAAAATTTTTAAATAAATTAGACATACAAGGTGTAAAAATACATTCTCTTCTTATTCTTAAAGGTACAAAAATGGGTATGGATTATATTAATAACCCATTCCCAATATTAACTAGAGATCAATATGTTGATATAGTAGTTTCGCAAATAAGATCATTAAACCCAAATATAATAATTCATCGCCTTGCGGCTGATGGAGTAATTAATGATTTAATAGAGCCTAAATGGACTATTAAAAAAATGGTTGTAATGAACGAAATTGATAAAGAGATGAGACGCCTTAACGCATGGCAAGGCGACCTTATAAAGTAAAACTCTTTATTATGCCTTAGGGAATTCAGAATAGAATATTGAATATCTATCATTAAATACTTCTTTGTTTATATCTTCTGATATTTTAGGAAGTATAATACTAAGTATTATAATAAATCTATGAGCCTCATCCTTTGATATATTATGAGGTAAGACAAAAGATTTAAAGAAAGTCATAATAGTTTTTGTAAGTTTTACTATTTCAAAAGACTCTAAGAGTTTATTACAACTTCTTACAAATTCAGAAAAATAAATGTTATCAAATGCTTGATTTCTAAAAGGCTCTTCAAAAGCCTTTTTAATTTCTGAAATCATTGCCTTATATGTATCTAGGAGTTCAATTGTTTCTTTTAAATCATCAGATAAATTATTATTAGATAACAAATATAATCTATATGTATCAGAACTATATCTTGTAAGTATTTCATTTACAAATGAAACACCAAGACGCTGTTGTTCACCTAAATAATCAATATTTACTTTTGAATCATTTAAAATTACAAACTTAGAAAAACTACTATATTGTTTACCAATAGATTCAAAATACATATTAAATATAGTATTAAATAATACCTCTTCTACAACGTTTGATTCATCAAAAACACCTACAATATCTTTAAAATCATTATAAGGAGAATTTTCATTATAGAATTCAAAAGAACCCATCATATTATCATATATTTTTGCGTATATGCTAATAAGTCCTAAAACAAATCCTTTATTAAATGTCATCTTTTGAATTGATATATTAGAATCTAGCGATTCTTCATTAGTAGCAGTTGGCTTAAATCTATTACTAAAATATATTGGGTAATATTTTTCATCTAAAACCACCATTTCACCCTTATAATCAGCACCTAGTGGTATTAATATACCAAGATCTTGAAATGATGAAATTATTAAATCTTCTTCTGGTTTTAAATAAAGAGTTGCCATACCCTCATCAGTGAATGCCTTGCATATAGTTTCTCTTGCCAAATCTATATTTAATCCATCAAGGAAATCAGAATTTATAAGATTCATATCCTCATCTAAGAATATATTCTCATCTAATCCTATATTTGATGCGAACATATGGTCAAGTGTATCCATGGAAGGAATACCTGCATGAACTCCCTCTTCATATTTATATGATGCGAACACATAAATATCTTTAAATGTTAATGGATTTTTAAGTATTACACCTGTAAAACAATCATTATCTATATCCTCATCTACTAAGAATTCTGATACAGACATATATTCATCAGGTGTTGTATACATTAAAACATCAATATATTTAGGATTTAGGCAAACAAAAGAAATTCCTGCTAAATATTGTGGATTATCAAGCATAACAAAAACTTCAAAATTTTCATTTTTTAATCCAATTTTAAGACCTTTCTTACAACCTAGGTAATCATAGATTTTATCTTTATATGCTTGTTCAATATTTAGAGAGGCAATTTTATCTATAAGGCTTGGAAATTTACTAACATCTATTGTAAATACATCCATCTTATGCGCAAACATATCTTCATCACTATCTTTTAGATAATATTTATCATTTACTATTTTTACCATAGATTTAGAATATACATTGTGCGATGAAAAATCTGTAAATACATCCATCTTTTTTAAGTTTATATAACCCTTATTATACATTTCTTTAAATGTATCTTGAATAAACTTTATAGTAGTTAGGTCATTTAATGATATTTCTTTTTCAATATCAAATCCTATATTTAAATCCTTAAGCTCCTCTATATGATTTTTTCTTAATCCCTCTATTCCTTCACCACGAAGTCTTGAGTAACTATAAGAGGTATCATTTAAATTATTACAAACGACTGGATACATTACATTATATCCCATCATCCTATAAGCTTTATTTAACACATCAGAATAAACATAAGGAAATAAATTCTTATTATTAAATCCATTACATACAATTTGAAATGGTGATGTATATAGATATCTCTTCTTCTTAAATTTGTCGCGTTCAATTTTAAAAATACGCTTATTATTCCATTCATCATAAAGCTCTGACATCTATTCCTCACCACCTTACATAAATTATACATTTTATATAGTAAAAAGAAAAGAAAAAAGGAGTGATTTTTTCACTCCTTAAATTTATCCAAAAATTATTGCTTAGCTTGTTCAGTTTCAATATATGAAACTAAATCTTGAACTGTCTTAATACTTTGAGCTGCGTCATCTGAAATAGAGATATTAAATTCATCTTCAAGTGACATAATAACCTCTACTGCATCAATTGAATCTGCTCCTAAATCATCCTTTAAATTAGCTTCTGGAGTAACCTTAGATTCATCAACGTTTAATTCTTTTACAATAATTTCTTTAACTTTTTCAAAAATCATTTCTTAACTTTTCCTTTCCAAAAAATCTAAATAAATTATACCTAATATGAAATTATTTGTCAATCACTTGTAAATATATTGATTTACTATAGCTTCAAGCATTTCTTGACGTCCTGACTTATTTTCAATTTCATCATGTGATAATGCATATTCTAATAAAGTATTGAAGTTTGCCTTACCACTTACTATGTCTTTACCTATTCCATATGTATATGATTCATATCTCATATCTTTAAAGTTTTCTAATACTTTGTCTTCATATAATTTTGCGGCAACTCTTAATCCTTTGGCGAATGTATCCATACCTGCAATATAGGCAATAAGCAAATCAGATGTTTCAAATGATGCCCTTCTTACCTTTGCGTCAAAGTTAAGTCCACCACTATGTAATCCACCATTTAATATTACCTCATACATAGCCATTGTGGCATCATATACATTTGTTGGGAATTGGTCTGTATCCCAACCAAGAAGCATATCTCCTTGGTTTGCGTCAATTGAGCCTAAGGCTCCATTAATACGTGCCATATTTAACTCATGTTGGAATGTATGACCTGCAAGTGTCGCATGGTTAGCTTCAATATTTACCTTAAAATATTTCTCAAGTCCATATTTTCTTAAAAATCCTAATACAGTTTGAGTATCAAAATCATATTGATGTTTTGTTGGCTCTTTTGGTTTTGGTTCAATTAAAAATTGTCCTTTAAAACCAATTTGTTGTGCGTAATCTACTGCCATACGTAATAATCTTGCGAAATTATCAAGTTCTAAATCAGTTTTAGTATTAAGAAGTGTTTCATATCCTTCTCTTCCACCCCAGAACACATAATTCTCTCCGCCAAGTTTTTGTGTTATGTCGATTGCTTTCTTAACAGATGCAGCTGCATATGCAAACGCATCAGCATTTGATGATGTCGCAGCTCCATGAACAAATCTCTTATGATTAAATAAATTAGATGTTCCCCATAAGCATTTAATACCTGTCTCATCCATTTTTTCTTTAATATAATCAGATATTTCATCTAATGCCTTATGGAAATCAGATAAATGCTCGCAAGGGTAGGCTATATCAACATCGTGGAAGCAAAAATATTCAATACCAAGTTTTTGCATAAATTCAAATCCTGCATCAACTTTATTTCTTGCTTGCTTCATCAAATCTTTATTATTCCAAGGACGTGACATTGATGGTCCTCCAAACATGTCCTCACCTTGTGCACCTAATGTATGCCACCAAGACATTGCAAATCTTAAATGTTCTTTCATAGGACGTCCCATAATAAGTTCATTTGCGTTATATTGTTTAAACGCAAGTGGGTTCTTAGAATTAGGTCCTTCGTATTTAACTTTTCTTACTACATCAGTAAAATATTTCTTCATTATTTTCTTATCTCCTTTTCCATTTCGAATAATAATTTATTTTGTGTATATAATTTTTTATAAACCTCAAAATATTTAAGGTAGGCTCTATAATCTAAAATATTTGGTTCAAATGAATCTCTATAAGAAATTATTTTCTTACATGCATCATATACATCTTTATATATTCCATCCGCAACCATCGCAAGTATCGCAACTCCTAAAGCTCCTGCTTCATCATTATTAACACGTGATACAGTGTGATTTAATACAGATGCAAGTATCTTACACCATTTAGGATTACGTGCTCCACCACCACTCACTAATACCTTATTCGGATTAAAATCTAGCAGTTGGAAACAATCTTTCATTGAATATGATATTCCTTCAATAATTGCCTTAGTCATCATATCCTTAGTTGTATTACCACGAATACCTATAAACATTCCAGTTGCGTTTGGATCAAGATTTGGTGTACGTTCTCCCATTAAATAAGGAAGATAAATAAGTCCATCGCATCCTGCAGGTATTTTATCAATGTTTCTTGTTAAATAATCATATGCTGAAATTCCTTCAGTATGTGCAATAGATGCTTCATATTGGCACATATTGTTTTTATACCATTTAAGTGAATTTCCACATCCATTAGTAACACCCATTGTGTGATACTTATGAGGAATTGCATGATGAAAATATTGAAGTCCATTATTTTTTATTACAAGGTTTTGAAGGGATGCAAATACTACTCCTGATGATCCAAGAGTAATTGATACATCTTTCCCATCAACAATACCATTACCTATTGCGGATGCTGCCTGATCACCTGCACCGCCTACTACAAATGTATGTGGTTTTAAACCAGTAGTCGCACAAATATCTTCTTTAAGAGTACCTGTAATTTCTGCTGATTCTACAATTTCTGGTAATGTATTTTTATCTATTCCAAAATAATTAAGTATTTCATCACTATAACATTCACTTTTTAAGTCCATCATCTGCATTCCAGAGGCATCACTATATTCTGTTTTAAATTCTCCAGTTAATATATATCTTATATAATCCTTTGGAAGCATTATTTTATTAATTTTTTTAAAAATATCAGGTTCATTATTTTTAATCCATAAAAGTTTAGCTAAAGTAAACGCAGGCATTGGATTATTACCTGTAATATTACGTATTTTATCTACTCCAAATCTTTCTAATTCCAAAACTTCTCTTTCAGTTCTGTTATCACACCAAATTATTGCGTTATATAAAATATTATCATCTTTATCAAGCAATACAAGTCCATGCATTTGTCCTGATAATCCAATACCTATAATATCGTCTGGATTACCTTCAAGTGCTAAATTTTTTAATACTCTAAGACAAGCCTTCTTCCAATCAAGTGGATTCTCCTCTGCATATCCAGGCTTAGAAGATATAATATCATATTCAAAAGAAGTTGCCTTATGAATATGACCAAGGCGATCAAATAAAACTGCTTTAGTAGATGATGTACCTATATCCATTCCAATATAATATTTCATATTTTTATTCACCTCATCGAAACCATCTATTTTAATTATACATAAAAAAAAGAGGTTTTTAAACCTCTCTTAATATTTGTTATAATTTTAAATATGATTGTTTAATTCACTTTCTATAATTTTTGAAATAGATAGAAGCATAGAATATGCCTCCTCTAGTAAATCCATATATTCACTAAGCAAGGGAGTATCTTCTATTTTATTTTTTAATTCATCTATTTTATTTTTATCTAACTCTGCTTGATTAATAAGCCCATAATGTTTTGAATTAATATATCTTTTTTGTGTTTCCTTAAGTTCTTTAAATGTATCCTTAAGTTCTACATTCTTATCAATTACAGCTTCTAGTTCATGTAGTCTTTTTATTTCTGGAAGGTCATTAATTGATTTTATTAAATCATCAAGAGCTACTTCATAACTATTCATTATAAAGTTCTCCTGTTATAAACCAAGTCTTAGCACCTGTAACCTTTACTTTTACCTCTTGACCAACTATATTTTTATCTATAGCTTTAAAATGGCATAATTTATTATGACGAGTGTATCCACACATCATATCAAGTCCATTCTTAGATTCACCATCAACAAGTACTTCTACAACTTGTCCTATAAATCTTTCATTACCTTTTAATGCATATTCATTTACTAAATCATTTAATCTATATAATCTTTGGTCTTTTTCTGATTCTGTTACATTATCTTTCATTTGAGCTGCAGGTGTACCTTCTCTTGGAGAATATACAAATGTATAGGCTCCATCGTACTCTACATACTTAACTAAATCAAGAGTATGTTGGAATTGTTCCTCTGTTTCATTAGGAAATCCTACAATTATATCTGTTGTAATCGCAATCCCTGGAACCCTTCTTTTAAGTTCATCTATTATATGGTGATATTGAGCCATATCATATTTACGGTTCATAGCTTTTAAAATATCATCATCACCTGATTGAACTGGTAAATGTATCCATGGAATTACATGCTCGCATGTAGCCATTGCGTTAATTGTTTTTTCATCAATATCACGTGGGTGAGATGTAGTATATTTTATTCTATCTACACCAATTTTATTTAAATCAACAAGAAGATCTCCGAATGAATAATCACTATATTTATCTTTACCATAAGCATTAACATTTTGTCCTAATAATGTTATTTCCTTATATCCTGCTTCTTTAAGTTCACAAACCTCTTTTATAATATCTTCTTTATCTCTTGATCTTTCTTTACCTCTTGTATATGGAACAATACAATAAGTACAGAATTCATCGCATCCAAACATAATATTTACCCAAGCTTTATGTTTTAAAGCTCTCTTTTTAGGAGCATTCTCTAAAATTCCTCCTTGAGTAGACAAGACCTCTATTACCTTGCTCTTAGACATATATGCTTCATATAATAGTTTTGGTAAATTTCCAATGTTATGTGTACCAAAGATTAAATCAATATGTGGATATGATTCTATAATCTTTGTAGTAGCCTCAGGCTCCTGAGGCATACAACCAGAAATTCCTATAATCATATCAGGATTTTCTTTTTTAACTCCTTTAAGTCTTCCAAGAACTCCCCAAATTCTATTTTCAGCATTTTGTCTTATTGCACATGTATTTAAAATAACAACATCAGCACAATATTCATCATCTGATTTAGTATATCCTAATTGTTCTAAAATACCTTCCATGACCTCAGAATCTGCTTCATTACCTTGGCATCCATATGTTAAAACACGGTAAGTTTTATCCTTACCTATTCCCTTATATTTATCAAGCAATGTATATGCTGTTTTTAAAGTTTCTTCCTTCCTTCTGTTTCTTGCTTCCTTTAAAGAAGGAATACTTAATTCAAGTCTTGCCATTATAATCACCTGTGCTCTATTATAGTATAAAGGTGAAAAAATTACAAATAAAAAGAGCTATTTATTAAATAGCCCATTAATATTATTTTTTAATTATAGAAACTCTTTCAATAGTATTTTTTAAAGAACCTATATCAAGAATTACGGCATTAAATTGTACAGTTTTATCCTCTGTTACTTTAGATGGAGTATAAATTCCTGTTCTAAATCTTTCGATTATAGTTTCAGCATCATCACCTAAAACACCATTATATGGTCCTGTCATACCGATATCAGAAACATAGAGTGTCCCTTTTGGTAATATTCTATTATCAGCTGTTGGAACATGCGTATGTGTACCTACTACTGCTGATACCTTACCATCGAAATCAAGTCCGAATGCAATTTTTTCAGATGTAGCCTCGGCATGCATATCTACAATTATATAATCTGTTTTACCTTTAACCTCTTCTAAAATTTTATCCATTACAGTAAACGGATTATCAAGAGACATATTATTCATATATATACGTCCTAATAAATTCACTATGGTAATCTTTTTATCATTATAATTTAGTGTTTTATATCCATTACCTAAATCCGAATTAAAATTAGCTGGTCTTATTATCTTAGATGATGAGATGTAATCTTTAATATCTCTTTGAGAGAATGTATGATTTCCCATAGTTATAGCAAATATACCAAGCTTCATTAATCTATCATAATCTTTTTTATGAAGTCCTCTTCCATTAGATATATTTTCAGCATTCGCAATAACTAAATTAATTTTATTATCTTGCCTTATCTTAGCTAAATTCTCTTCTAAAAAGCGAAGACCTGCTTCCCCTACTATGTCTCCTATAAATAAAATTCTCATAATTTTTAAATACCCTTCTAAAAAAAGCACCTACATCAAGCATTGATATAGGTGCATTTTAAGCTTACTTAGCAGTTTCTACTGCACGAGATTCACGAATAACTGTGATCTTAATATTTCCTGGATAATTAAGCTTTGCCTCAACCTGCTCCTTGATTTCTCTTGCAACTTTAATTATTTGTAAGTCATCAATTTGTTCAGGGTTAACAATAACTCTTACTTCACGTCCGGCTTGAATTGCGTATGATGATTGAACACCCTTAACACTATTAGAGATTTCCTCTAATGCTTCAAGTCTCTTTGTATAGTTTTCTAAGCTATCAGATCTAGCTCCAGGTCTTGCTGATGATAATGCATCAGCTGCAGCTACTAATACTGCAATAACACTCTTTGGAGCAACATCCTCATGGTGAGATGCGATAGCATCAATAACCTCTTTTGGTTCATGATACTTTTGAGCAAGTTCAACACCAATTTCTACATGGGAACCTTCAACCTCATGGTCAACGGCTTTACCAATATCATGTAATAGTCCTGCACGGCGAGCAAGTGATTCATTTTCACCAAGTTCAGCAGCAAGCTTTCCTGCAAGGAATGATGTTTCAAGTGAATGTTGTAATACATTTTGTCCAAATGATGTACGATAATATAATCTTCCTATTAATCTTACTAAATCTGGATGAAGTTTTCCGATTCCAGCTTTGAAGATAGCCTCTTCTCCCTTTTCACGGATATCCATTTCAACTTCAGATCTACATCTTTCAACAACCTCTTCAATTCTAGCTGGATGAATTCTTCCATCCGATACTAGCATCTCAAGTGATTTTCTTGCGATTTCACGACGGATTGGATCAAAACAAGATATTACTACTGCATCTGGTGTATCATCAATAATTAAATCAACACCTGTCATACTTTCAATAGCTCTAATATTACGACCCTCACGTCCAATAATTCTTCCCTTCATTTCATCTGATGGGATAGATACTGTTGTAACAGTAGTTTCACCTACAGTTTCACCAGCATATTTCTGGATAGCATTAGATAAGATGTTTTTAGCATTATTTCTTACCTCATTCTTAGCTTTTTCTTCCTCTTCCTTAATATATGTCGCAATCTCAGCAGACATTTCCTCTTTAACGCGACTCATAACAAGTTTAGAAGCTTCTTCCTTTGAAAGTCCAGAAATTTCAACAAGCTTACGCTCCTGTTCTTCTAACGTTTCTTCAACTTTAGTATTTAGTTGTTCTAATTCAATTTTCTTTTCATCTAATTTTGATTCTTTAACATTAAGTAATTCTTCACGACGATCTAAATTTGAACTACGTCTATCTAAAGAGTCCTCACGTTGATTGATCTTATTTTCAAGTTCAACAACATTTTGCTTTCTTTCACGAATATCCTTTTCAGCATCTTGCTTTAAAAGGAAAATCTCTTGCTTAGTTTCAGCAACGGATTCTTTCTTAATACGGTCACACTCAGTTTGGGCATCTGATACAAGTTTATCAGCTGCTTCTTTCCCCTTTAAAAATGCATTTTCATCAGCTTTAGCCTTAATCTTTTTACCAATGAAAAATCCTGCTAGTGAACCAACAGCTAAACATAAAATGAAGCCAACGATCATTCCTACAATTAGTCCTCCACCAATTAGGAACATAATCACACCTCCATTATTGTTTGTTAAAATTTTAAATATAATTAAATGTATAACTACATTTCAAATTCCATTTTCTATTATAACTTATAAAAGCGTTTTAGTCAATAAAACTTAAGGACTTATTAAAATTCAAAATAAGCCTTTTTTTCTTGCAATAACCTATATTATATATTAAAATAAATACATAGCAAAAAAGAAAAGGTGATATTAAATGTCAGAAACTATTGAAGGTAAAGATACATCCTTTGAAACATTAGATAATGAATATATTTCAATTGATTCTATAAATAGTGAGGATAAAACTGAACCTAAAAAAGAAGACAAAAAGTCTAATCCTAAGAAACAAAAGAAATTCAAATCAAAAATCAATAAAGAAAAAAAGGTAACATCATTCATTTATAGATGGCGTAAATTATTAATAATTGGGGCTTTCCTATTATTTATTTTAATAACTATACCTACTGCTTATGGTATTGAATATGCAAGAACAAAGGTTACTCCTTTTGAATCTGAATCATATGAAACATTATCTAGTGAATCTTCACTTCCTGATTTTGATTTTACTATGTATTGTTCACAATATGGTGAGCCTGATGATTATGAAGATTCAAAAGAATTACAATTCCAATATACTATTAATAATTTTGATGAAACTAACTTTGATATAAAAACTGTAAAGCTAAAACTCGCAATTGGTGATAGTCATTGGACTAATAATTATTATGAAGGTTCTTATTCTACTCTATTCTCAGACCCTACAGCTAAATCCAGCAAATCATCAACATACACAGGATTAAGTTCATATAAATATTCTTATCCTGCTAAAAAGTGGGGATTCGTTAAAATTGAACATCCAACAGTTTATGCACTACTTACATATACAAAAACTAAAGTTGGTGGACAAGCTATAACTTATACATACATGATTAAATATTCATATTCTGAATGGTTTAAGAGTGGAACTACAAAAATTATTTAAAAAGCCTTTGTGGCTTTTTATTTTAAAGGAGAATTCTTATGGATACAATTGATTTCATAAATTATTCATATAATAAAAGAATGGATTTTCTAGATATCCTTTCAAATTGTAAGGAACAAAATATAGAAATGATACCACGTGGTGAAGAATCATTTTATTTAAAAAGGATTTATGAAGAATATGAAAAATACCTTCATAAAATGTATGATGATTATAAAAATGAATTTGAATTCAATAAGGAATTTGATTCAATAATCTACGACTTTCTTTCTACTATTAAAGCACAAGTAGATGATGCCTCGTATATAACAAGAGATGAGAGATGTCTTCATCTTACATGCATTGAATACAATATGCTTGTAGATATTTTTAAATTTTCATACGAGCTATATAGTGTAGGACATAACTTATGTGAGACTGACTTCTTCCATGGTACTTCTCTTACAGAGCTTTTAGAAAATAATAAAATTACAATAGAGGAATTTAGAAGTGAATCATTTTATGATATAGATAATTTCAACCATATAACACTTCCTGATGATATAGATTATCTTAAGGAATCTAAAATGATTGATATATATTTACTTGCATCCCTATCTGATATTTTGCAATCTAGTGAATATGACGATTTTTTTAATATAATATATCAGTTTAAAAGGCAAGGATTATTAGATGGTAAAATGTATCGTTATTTTATTACTATGGAAGATGTTCTTCGTATGAAAAAAGGTATTATAAAGGATATAGCATATACAATAATAATTTGTTGCACAATATTATCTATAGGAATATTTGCAGCATATAATATCATATTAAAATAGAGGATTTTGTCCTCTTTTTTAGTACAAAAAAACACCAATTTAATGGTGTTTTATTCACTAAGTAGTGTAGCGTCACTAAAATTACCTGAATATGTTTTTAGTAGTGCTTCTTCAGTCATGTTTTTCTTTTCATCACCTGAAATATCAAGTACTACCTTACCTCTATTTAATATAATTAATCTATTACCATATTCTAGAGCTGACTTAAGGTTATGAGTAATCATTAATGTTGGAATTTTCTTATCACTAACAATTCTATTTGTTATATTCATAACAATCTCTTGAGTCTTAGGATCAAGAGCTGCAGTATGTTCATCAAGTAATAATACTTTAGGGTTAGAATTTGTTGCCATATATAATGTTAATGATTGTCTTTGTCCTCCAGATAAAGACTTTGCGGCTGTATCAAGCTGAGTTTCTAAACCAAGGCCATACGTTTCAAGTTCTTTAATAGCTTCTTCTTTATATTCTTTTTTCTTAAAGAAAGAAATTCTTCCCTTAGTACTAAGCATCATATTTTCAAATACAGTTAAGTTAGGTGCTGTACCTCTTAATGGATCTTGATATACTACACCTATTTTTTTGGCACGTTTATGTTGTGGCACATTATCAAGAGCCTCTCCATCTAGTTCAATATGACCTGTATAATCTAGTGAGCCAAGTATTGCGTTAAATAATGTAGATTTACCTGCACCATTTGAACCAAGAATACAAATAAAGTCTCCATCATTTACAGTTAAATTAAATTTCTTTAACACCATTTTTTCAAGGGGTGTACCGCAATTAAATCCAACAGTTAGATTTTCTATTTTAAGCATTGTCTGACTCCTCCCCACTATCAAGTTCAGAAGCAGCCACAAGACTCTTCTTTTTATGTTTATAATCATTAATAAGCTTAGATCCTACAAGTACTATGATTACAAGTAATGCGGAAATCAATTGTAAATAGTTAGTATCAATGAAATCAGCTCTTAGGGCTAAAGCAAATATAAATCTATAAATTATAGAACCACCAACAATTCCTAAAAGCATAATATTAAGGTTATGTGATCTTCTTACTAAAACCTCACCAATAATAATTGTCGCAACTCCTACAACCATCATTCCATTTTCAATTCTTGCGGCATACGAACCTCTTTGCATAACATAAAGTGCTCCTGCAAATGCGACAATTGCATTTGATAAAGATAAGCCAATAATTTTCATTAAATCAGTAGATATTCCTTGTGTTTTTGTCATTTGTTCATTATCACCACATGCACGAATGGAAAGTCCAAGCTTTGTCTTAAAGAATAACGCAAGTAATACTCCCACTATTGCAGTAATTATAATAAGTACAATCATTACTATATAAGGTTTAGAACCAATTTGAGTAAATATAGTTGTACCTTTAGTAGAAAGACCTATTGAAGAGTTGGTAAAACCATCTTTCTTAGTGGCAATAATATTAATTGTATAAAATGCTGTTAATGTTAAAATTCCTGATAATACTGAATTAATTTTAGTTTTAGTATTTAACAAAGCTGTAATAAGTCCTGCAAATGCACCACCAAGAAATGCACATATTAACGCAAGTATTGGTTTAATATTATTTAAGGAACCAAAATCAGTTATTTTATTATTACATATCATTCCACAAATAACTGCACCAAATCCAAATGAGGCTTCTACTGTTAAATCTGTGAAATTTAATATTTTGAATGATAAGAATACACCAAATCCTAATATTGCGAACACCATCGCAATAGATATAGTGTCCATTATAGTATTACCACTCATTATATCAACCCTTTCTAATTAATTTAAGCTTTTAAATCTGTTCCTTTAGCACGAATTTCTGTTGTTACTAACTGGTCATACTTTGCACACTTTGCAAAGAAGTTTGAATTATAATATAGATTTAAATCAGATTCTTCATTAAAGTATTTTACTGCAACATCAGATACCTTTTTCTTATCTTTTACAATTTCAACTACCATTTCACCAGTCTTCTTAGCAAGAGCTGTGTATGATACTGAATATCCCATCATACCACCATCTTTTACCTCAGAATCAGCAGCACAATACATTGCGATATCATTCTTTGCACATAAATCAGATAATGTATCCATACCTGCCGCAACATTATTATCATCAGATACTATTAATGCTTCAATACCACTATCCTTAATTGCATTAAAAGTCTCAGTAAGTTCTGATGTGTTATTAATAGTCTTAGTTGTAAGTTCAAAATTCATAGACTTTGAAAGATCATTTAATGTTTTAGCGTTTGTAACTGAATTAGCTTCTGTAGATGTATAAATATATCCAAATTTCTTTGTATCACTCTTTACTTCTCTTGCAAGATCAATAAGTTTATTCAATTGCATTGCATCAGAAGTACCTGTTACATTATTTCCAACAACATCTGCACCCTCTGGGTCAGATACTGCTGCAAATATTACAGGGACGTCAGAGAATGTATTAACTGCTGCAAGAGCTACTGGTGTTGCGATTGTAACTATTGCCGCAAGATCATCATCCTTAATCTTAGTTAAAGTTTGGTCAATAGTTGCTGAATCAAAATTGCAGTTATAAGTATCAATCTTATAATCAGATGATAAGTTTGCTTTTAATGTACTTACAACTCCTGACTCAATTTCATCAAGCGAAGTATGAGTTCCATACTTTAAAACGGCGATTGTTCTTGCATTTGGATCTGCATAAACATCACTTTCTTCCTCGGTTTTACATGAAGTAAAAAGGAGTGTTACTAGTGCTACAAGCACAAGCGAAATAATTGTACCTATTTTTTTCATAATATTTTACCTCTTTTCCTAATAAAAAAAGCTTATCCTAAAAAATAGGACAAGCTAATATACCTGCGGTACCACCTAAAATTGACGATAAATATCGACCACTCTAAAGCTTATAACGAAGCAATCCGTATCTAGCTACTATATTTCGCTAAATCCCTCAGAGGCCCATCATTATATAAGTAACTATAGGCTTTCACCTAATGCCTACTCTCTTATAAGTTACACCAATATAAATCCTTCTCATCTTAGGTTTGCCATAATTTTATAACAAACCAAAATTTATGTCAATATGTTTTATAAAAGAAAAAGTGTAGCCGAACGCTACACTTGATTTTTATAACTTTTCACGAATTTTATTCTCAATTTCCTCTGCTATAGAAGGATTGTTGTTTAAATATTCCTTTGTTTTCTCTCGACCTTGGCCAATTTTTTCACCATTATATGAATACCAAGCTCCAGACTTAGTAATAATACCAAGATCAGATCCAGCATCTACTATTTCTCCTGTATGAGAGATTCCAGTTCCATAAATAATTTCTACAGAACACGATCTAAATGGTGGAGCTACCTTATTCTTTACAACCTTAATATTAGTCATATTACCAACAATATTAGTTCCATCCTTAATAGCCTCACCACGTCTTATTTCAAGACGTACTGATGCGAAGAACTTTAATGCTCTTCCTCCTGTTGTAGTTTCAGGATTTCCAAACATTACACCAACTTTCTCACGAATTTGGTTAATAAATATCGCAACACAATTAGTTTTAGAAATTACTCCAGATAATTTACGCATTGCTTGAGACATAAGTCTTGCGTGCGCTCCTACCATAGATTGTCCCATATCACCATTTAATTCAGCTTCAGGTACAAGAGCCGCAACAGAGTCAATAACTATTACATCAATTGAACCTGACTTAATTAATGCTTCCGCAATATCAAGTGCTTGCTCGCCATTATCTGGTTGAGATAATACTAAGTTTTCAACATCTACGCCTAAATTCTTTGCATATACTGGATCTAGAGCGTGTTCTGCATCAATAAATGCTGCAAATCCTCCATTCTTTTGTGCATTGGCAATTGCGTGCAATGCAAAAGTTGTCTTTCCTGATGACTCAGGACCATAAATCTCAATAATTCTTCCTCTTGGGTATCCACCAACACCTAAAGCTTTGTCTAATGTAATTGATCCTGTAGGGATTACATCTACCTTCGTAATTGGCTTGTCACCAAGTTTCATGACTGAACCATTTCCATATTGTTTTTCAATATCCTTTAAAGCCTTTGCTAAGGCTTCTTCACGTTCATTCATAATTTCACCTCCATAATATATATAGCAAGTTAGTATTATTTTTTACTAAATCGATTTTAAAATTATTTTTCTATTCTTCCAGAAATAATCAATTCCAGATATTATAGTAAGAAGTGTCGCTACCATAAATAAGGCAAATCCAACCCATTCAACCCAAGATGCTAGTCCAAAGAAGAATAAAATAGTTAAAGCTACCATTGTTGAAGCTGTCTTCCACTTACCAAGCTTAGATGCTGCGATAACATCACCATTTCCTGCAGCTACAAGTCTAATTCCTGAAACCATAAATTCACGAATCATAATACATACAACTGCCCATAGTGGTACTACTGTAGCAAATACCCCAATACTAGATCCTTGTGCTAGAAGTAAGAATAGTGCTGTAAATACTAAGCACTTATCTGCAAGTGGATCTGCAAATTTTCCAAAAGTTGTGACAAGATTATACTTTCTTGCAATCTTTCCATCAAGCATATCAGTTAATGATGCAAGTACAAATAATATCGCATCTATAAAGTTTGCATAAGAAACACTTTTAAAAATATAATTTTCTCTAAGATATGGAATGTAGAATATAATTACTATTGCAGGAATAAACAAAATTCTCATAATAGTAAGCTTATTTGGTAATGTCATTCCCTTTCTCTTAGGAGTTTCTTCTAAAGACTTTTCATCTTCCCTAACTTCATTATTTATTTCCATTATAATCACCTTTCAAACGAATTCTAACAAAATGATTATATCATACTAAAGCGCTTTAATAAAGTATAGTTTTATTTACTTATTATTAAAGAAAGCTCTAGGCTCATCATTATAGAATACTTGATCTATTATACCTCCACCAAGACATACTTCACCATCATATAGTGCACATACTTGACCTGGTGTAACTGCATAATATTCATCATATGTAACCTCAAGTGTTTTATCATCAATAATTTTTACATAAACACCTTTATCAGGTTGACGATATCTAAACTTAGCACCATATTCTCTACCTTCTATAGGTAAATCATATACAAACGAATAATCCTTAACTATTATTCTATTAGATTTTAATAATATATCATGTTCATCTTGAGATACAATTAACGCATTTTTCTCTAAATTCTTACCTATTACAAACCATGGCTTATTCTCAAATTTATTATTACCACCAATATTCAATCCTTTTCTTTGACCAATTGTGTAATACATAAGTCCATCATGCTCTCCAACTTTTATTCCATCAATTGTTTCCATATTACCAGGAATTGAAGGAAGATAGTTCTTTAAGAATTCATGAAATCTTCTTTCACCAATGAAGCATATACCAGTTGAATCCTTTTTATGAGCAGTCACTAAACCATATTCCTCTGCAATTCTTCTTACCTCAGGCTTAATAATATCACCTATAGGAAATAATGCCTTAGATAATTGTTCTTGTGACAACAAGCATAAAAAGTATGTTTGATCTTTATTTTTATCTACTGCACGAAGTAATCTTGTGATCCCATCACTTCTATCCACTTGTGCGTAATGTCCCATCGCAATATAATCAGCATTAAGTCTTAAAGCTTCTTTTAAAAATGCTTTAAACTTAATTTCTTTATTACACATTACATCAGGATTAGGAGTTCTATCTTTCTTATATTCATCTAAAAAATATGAAAATACATTATCCCAATATTCCTCAATAAAATCTATTCTATGAAGTTTAATTCCAAGCTTATTACTAACAGCTAATGCATCAGCATAATCTTTTTCTTCAGGACATATATCGTCATTTTTAGTAGGATTACCTAAAACATCATTATTAACAGATGCATCCCAGTTTCTCATAAATAATCCTTCTACATCATATCCTTGTTCCATAAGCTTAATGGCGGCAACTGATGAATCTACTCCACCAGAAAGTCCTAATATAACCTTTTTCTTCATTATATTACCTCACAAACTGTGCTTATTATATTATAAATATAATATTTATTCAAGTTTTACATTATCACTATCAAGTTCAATATTAGAAATACTTACAAACCTTTTATCTATTTTATCAACAGTAACATTAAAATCATTTTTATTTTTTGTTAAAGTATCAATTGAACTTGATATCTTTTCCCAACGTTCAGCAAATCTTTTAAATTCAACACCAAGTGCGCTTAACGCATTACTTATTTCTTTAATATTTTTACTCTTTTTCTCATCAAGTTGCATAAGCTTAAAAGACGCAATAAGTGGTATTAGTATTGTAGGACATACAAGTATAACATTATTCTTTCTTGCATATTCACAAACATCCATTAAATTAAGTTCAATATATGAAAATATTGCATCTGATGGTATATACATAATTGCTTGATTAATAGTTTTGCCATCAATTATGTATTTTTTTGTTTCATCAATTCTATTCTTAAGAGATTGCCTAAAAGATTGTTTTGCTTCCTTTGTTTCTATTTCACTAAGTTTATTATCAATTAACTTATCATATCCTACAAGAGAAAACTTAGAATCAATTGGTACCATATTTGTTTTATTTTCATTTAAGAATATTATCGCATCAACTCTTAATCCTTTATCTATTTCATATTGAGAATCATATGTAATACCTTTAGTCTCACCAAATGTATTTTCAAGCATACGCTCTAAAGACCATTCTCCATATTTTCCTCTTGTTTGATTATTAGATAATATATTAGAAAGTCCTACAACATTATTATTTAAACCTTCAAGTGATTTTTGTGCTTCTTCAAGAGTTCCTAAATCCTTTTTTAGTTTTTCAACTGTTTCAAGTGTTGTCTTAAATCCATCAGTCATTGATTTATTAACTCTATCATTAATTCCTCTTAAATTTTCATCAATTCTTTTATTTATACTAGCAATTTTAATTTCTAATGCTTCATTAATTTTTCCTTGAAAATCAAGCATTCTTTTATTATCACGCTCAGTTTGAGTATGAAAATCTTCATTTAGTGACTTAGATAAAAAAGTAATTTTATCATCAAGTTTAAGTGCTACATCACTAGGTAATGATTTTTCAAGTGTTTCTACCTTATTATTTAATTTTATGATTTCTTCAGATGAATGGTTAACATTCTTTCTTAAAAGTAAGATTACTACAAGTAATATAAGTATTAAAACTAACGCTATTAATACTATCAATAATATTTTCTCCATAATATTCGCTCCTCATATAATATATAACAACAAAAGGGTAATTTTGCTTTACCCTTCAAGTTTATCTAAAAGTTCTAAATATCTTAAAGACTTTATATCATATTCTTCATTTAATGAATCAAGTTCTTTTTGATAATCCATAAGTTTTACATAATCATTAGATGAATTATTAAGCTCACGTTTAAGGAAACTAATTCTTTCATCCATTTCCTTAATTTCCTTATCTAAACTCTCATATTCCTTATTTTCCATATAAGTAAGTTTTACTTTATGTTTTGGTCTATCTTGAAGTTTTTCTTCTTTTTCTTCTTTTACTGAAGTGAAATCTTCTGTATCTAAATATTCACTAAATGATTTTTGTGAAGTTATTATATTTCCATCCTTAAATATAAGTAGCTTATTACAAACATGATCCAAAAAATATCTATCATGAGATACTACCATTACAGGTCCTTTGAAATTTAATATATAATCTTCTAATAATTCTAGGGTATAAATATCAAGATCATTTGTAGGCTCATCAAATAATAAAATATTAGGATTTTTCATAAGTACCTTTACAAGCTGTAATCTTCTCTTTTCTCCACCAGATAACATCTTAACTTTAGCATATTGAATATCCTTAGAGAATAAGAATCTTTCAAGCATTTCAGAAGCTGTAATAGTACCATCTAGTGTTTCAATTAGATTTTGTTCATCTTTAATATAATCAATAACTCTAATTTCAGGATTTATTAATTCCATATGTTGTGAAAAATATCCAATATTTAGGGTTTCGCCAAGTATTAATTCACCATTATCTAGCTTTTCTTCTCCCATAATTATTTTAAATAATGTGGTCTTTCCAGCTCCATTATCTCCAACAACTCCTATAATATCCGATCTAGACATATCAAAGTCTAAGTTCTTAAATAAATTTATGTCACCAAATGATTTAGACCCATTATGTATTTGAATGAGTTTTTTACCAAGATATGTAGACACTGAATTAATGTCCATAGTCTTTGATTCATTAAATTTAATTTTAGACATTTCTTTAAATCTTTCAATTCTCGATTTAGATTTTGTCCTTCTTGCCTCTACTCCCCTATGCATCCATTCTGCTTCAGTTCTTAATATTGATTTTAATCTTTTTTCTTCCTTAGCTTCTCTTTCTAATCTTTCAGCTTTAAGCTCTAAGAATTTAGAATAATTTGCATCATATGTATAAGTTTTACCAAAGTCAAGTTCAAGCATTTTAGTACAAATTCTTTCTAAGAAATATCTATCATGTGTTACCATGATAAGCCCGTGTTTAAACTTAATTAAAAATTTTTCTAAGAAAGCTATAACATTATTATCTAAATGGTTTGTTGGTTCATCTAAAATCATAAAATCACATGGAGTAACAAGTACCTTAGCTAAGGCAACTCTTTTCATTTGTCCTCCACTAAATGATTTAGTAG
>CAZJAM010000005.1:0-58183 GCA_964544095.1 uncultured Anaeroplasmataceae bacterium
GTTACACCGTGTTTTCTTTAAATTATATATTAAATATCATACTTTGCTGAAATTTCACTAGGAGTCTTTCTAAGTAATGTGAATATTGGAAGTGTTCCAAATATTGTAGTTATTAAAAATAACAATAGAATTCCTAGGTAAGAATATGGAGATAATAATAAATAATATTCTTGATTCATAAAAGTATTAAATACTACTTGTAAAAATAAACCAATACCTAATATACCTATAACATATCCTATAAATGAACTTCTTAGTGTAGATACAATAGAATATGCAACATATTTCTTAACTATTCTACTTCTTGGAGCGCCGATATTTCTAAATACACCTATTTCATATATTTCAGAAATCATTCTAGAACGCATTGTAAAATATGTATAGACAATACATATTGTAATAAGTATTGCGATTGAAATATATGAACTCCTATTTTGACTTTCTTTTGTTTCTTTTAGTTGATTATATTCAACTTGATAAGCATTTTTTGTAAAATCATATCCTTGATTATTAATTTCATCTAATGTCTCGTTATCATATACTTCTATATATGTACACCTATTTGTACCACAAGAATATGCATAAGATTCAGCTGCAAAGCCATAATATTGATTATAAGATTCAGAATATCCATAATTAGGATTAAATTTAAATATAGCGACTACTTGATAATTTCCTATAATTTGACCAAGAGTATAATGTCCATAATATGCATATATTGGGGCATAAGATGAATCTCTTTTGCTAAACTCTAATTCACCAATTATCTTAGTATTCTTGCTAATTTCGCTATATGAATAAATAATATTCATTTCTTCATATTTATTTGGAATTGATTCTATTGCGTTATATAGAATAACATTTTTTCCTAAACTATTTTTAATATGATTTCCATCTTCATCAATAAACGCTACAACACCACGTATTGTATATGAATCTATTTCTTCACCAATAGTAATAGTTTCTGTTTTGTTATTTTTATAATTAGTATATTCATCTTCAGTGGCCACATATAATACATCAGTTGAAGTTGATTCACTATTTAAATTTTCACCATAAAGCACTTCATATTTTTCTTCTTTATAACATCCACAAGGAATAGTAGCTCCACTCTTTGATACATTTCCACTATATGCTGAAAAATAGCTGTAACTATAACGGTATATTGAATCTGTATCTATATTTGATATTCCACAAATTGAATAACCTGAATTAACTATACAATTAAGTAGTTGTTCATAATCATCTAATCCAAGTTTAGTTATAAGTGTCTTGGCAAGATTTTTTCCAATAACAATTTGATTATCATTTTGTGGTGCATTACCTAAAAATAATCCTTTGCTTGATATAGAGTTATAATTAAAATAATATGTAGTCATAACACATGAAGATGAAGAATAATAGCTTTTAAAATAATTAAATGATACAGTCTTTTTTACTCCATATGAAACATTATGTTCGGCATAAATATCTTCAAACAAATCATTTCCATTATAACTATATTCATAAGCATAAGAATCAGATGGAATGTCTGATGTATCAATTCTTTTAGCGTTATAAAATCTAGTTACTGCAATAGATAGTAATAAACCAATAAATACTAATATAGCTCTTAGACTTATATGTCTTGATCTTCTTGTTGTATGTTTAAATGACCTATGTGCTTCTATCAAGTCTTTTCCAAAAGATTTAATTGGATTATATTTTTTTGTATCATTATACCAAGAATTATCAAATTCAAAATTATCTTCTATTTGATTATCTTGGTTTTCTTCAAAACTTCCATCAACAACTTCAATATTAGTTTCATTAATATTTCTAATTGTAACATTAGATTTTATATAATAAGTACCATTAATTTCTACTAAAGTTAAAGATATATTTGGGTTAACTTCTGCTGAATATACAACAGTTTTAATATTTTCTCCCACGACTTGTTTATTCATATCTCCTAGATATATTTTATAATCAAGTCTATTCTTTATATCTTTTGACGAAGCATTTGTTATACTTCTTATATTTTTAATTTGACCGTCCTTAAGTTCAACAATAGTATCCGAATAATATTCAGCAAGTGTTTTATCATGGGTTACAAGTAATACTAACGCAATCTTTGATATATTTTTTAATATATTCATTATTTCAACAGAATTCTTAGAATCAAGGTTTCCTGTTGGTTCATCTGCGATAAGTATCTTAGTTTTTTTAACAAGTGCACGTGCAATAGCGACACGTTGCATTTGTCCTCCTGACAGTTGTCCTGCAAGCTTTTTACGAAATTTATAAAGTTTTACTGCATTTAAGGCATATTTAATTCTTTTATCTTGTTCTTCTTTATCAGTAATTCCAAGTATGTCTAACTGAATAGAGAGATTTTCATATACTGTATAATTTGTAAGAAGATTATATTGTTGAAAAATATAGCCAATATGTTCTCCTCTAAATTTATCAATAGCTGACATATTATATTTTTTAAACACTACATCATCATATGATATTTCACCACTCTCAAATCTATCAAGACCACCTATTACATTAAGTAATGTTGTCTTTCCGGCACCACTATCTCCAAGAAGGGATACAAGGCCTGTTTGCGGAAGAGTTAAGGAAGTATTATTTATTACATGAATTTGATTAGATTTACCTTTATTAAAATATTTATTTAAATTATTAATCTTTATCATTTTACTTCACCTTCTTTAATCCTTCACGAACTGTAAAGCCAAATAATTTTGTATTAAAGCGTCTTGCGATAAATAATCCCATTACAAACATAACTACAAAGTATAATAAGACTCCTACAACGGACCAATCTTTAAAGTTATAATCTATAGCTATTTTTTCTACACACTGACCTAGTATAAAACAAACAATAAAGGTTAGAATTGTAGTAAATACTACCGCTATCATAGTTTCATTTCTAACTATTTTTCTCATATCACCTCTAGTAACACCAAGTGTTCTAAAAGTATTATATGCTTCTTTATTTGATTTAAATATTATTGAAAGAATTGCATAGGCAATAAAGTATACAATTACAAGTACTAGTGATGATCCTACCATCGCAATATATGCTGTTAGATGCATTATTATTCTCATAGTTTTAGACTGTGTTGTAAATGTAGAGACATCAATAATATATAAATCCTTTTGTTTAGCTTTTTTCTTCATCTTAGATTTATTACCAATCATTGTAGCCTCATAGACTACTTCAGTATCAAGTATATCTTTTATATCTTTTCCAATTATAATACTATTTTGATAATAATCGGTACTTGTAGTTGTTGGAGTATTGCTTAAATCAAGCATTAAGTTATTAGAATAATATAATTTAAATGGTGCAGTGTTATCAGCCCTATATATTGTTGTGTTACCCTTAAAATCAAATTCTATATTATAATTTTCACCATTACTTTCACTAGATACTTCAACCATTCCTAATAATTTATATATTTGGTGAAGACGCTCATTTTTAGTAAGCACTACTTTTGATTTAACGCTATCTGATTTCGCAACTCCATAAACCTTTAATTCTAAATTAGTGTTATCATCATAACATAATGTTTGATTTAAAATTTCATCTGCATAATCAGCATAATATTCATTTGTACTAATGATTGCAAGTACGCCGTTTTCATCATCAAACTTATCAGTACCTGATACCAACTCATAATTCTCTACTTCTGGATCATATACACAGCTATAACCATTATAATAGCTATATACAAGTTCGGTATTCGATGCATTTTCATCTTTCACATAAAAATATTTTGTTAAATTATAATAATATTCATTTGTATAATAATCATCTGATATTGAATCTAGAGTATCTTTAGAGAATTCTTTATGATTAAGATTTGATACTATAATTCTATCTTTAGGACAGTATATAAATACATCGCCTTCTGTGGTGTCATTAAATGCTGCATATATTCTTTGATATAAAGATAAGGCAAAGAAACATGTAAAGAATAATACTAAACACATTAAGAATGTTTTTTTAGGAGTCGCTAGTAAATTATTCTTTGAAATTTCAAAATCAGTTTTTCTAGGAATTGGTTTATAATCTAGATTTAATTCTTCATTTTTATCTTCTATTACATTAGAATTATCAAGATATAAGTCTTCAACAATCTCTCCATCTTCAATCTTAATTTTTCTTGTTGCGATATCCTTAACTTGTTCAAAATTATGAGTAACAATTAAAACAAGCTTATCTGACGCTACCTCTTTTATAAGCTTTATTATTTCCTCTCCTGTTTGTGTATCAAGATTTCCTGTAGGTTCATCACAGGCAAGTATTTCACATTTTGAAGCAAGAGCACGTGCAATAACGCATCTTTGTTTTTCACCACCAGATAGATGAGAACCTCTATTTTTCATTCTATCCTTAAGTCCTACACGTTCAATAATCTTTATTGCTTCCTCTTTTGCGTCCTTCTTTTTATACCCATTAATAATTAGTGGTAACATTACGTTATCTAAAACTGTATAGGCATCAATTATATTATAATTTTGAAAAATGAATCCAATTTTATCTTTTCTAAATTGGTCCATATCATCAATAGAGAAATATGATGTTTCATTACCTTTATAATATATTTCACCATCATCAAATGAATCTACTTTGGTAATTACATTTAAAAGTGTTGATTTACCAGAACCAGATTCACCAGTTATAGCGACAATTTCACCTTTATTTAATTTTAAGTTTATATTAATAAGTCCCTTGCTAGTTACACCATTTGAAGTGTAATATTTACTGACATTTTGAAGTTCTATCATAAAATTTCTCCTCTCATAACTATAATTATCCATATTTTATTCCTTAAGTCAATAAAAAAGGCCAAACGGCCTTTTATTACTTATTCATGTATCCTTTTGCGGCAAGAAGTTCAGCAAGTAATACTGCACCACCAGCAGCACCACGAAGTGTATTATGACTGAATCCTACAAACTTATAATCGAATATATTATCTTCTCTTAAACGCCCTAAAGATACTCCCATTCCACCTTCAAGCATTCTATCAAGCTTAGGTTGTGGTCTATTATCTTCTTCAAAATAAGTTAAGAAATGTTTTGGAGCTGAAGGAAGTTCTAAATCTTGAGGTACTCCTTTATATGCTCTCCATTTTTCAATAATCTCTTCTTTAGAAGGTTTTTCACCTTTAAACTTTAAGAATACTGTAGCTAAGTGTCCATTAGATACTGCGACACGTACGCATTGTGCAGATATTTGAAGAGATGAAGGATCCATATCTACAATCTCGTCTCCTTTGATTGTACCAAAAATCTTTAATGGTTCAACCTCACTCTTTTCCTCTTCTCCACCGATATATGGAATGCAGTTATCAACAATTTCAGGCATAGTTTCAAAAGTCTTTCCAGCTCCTGAAATAGCTTGATATGTAGATACGAATACTTTATCAATTCCATAAGACATAAGAGGCGCTAATGCTGGTACATATGATTGTAGTGAGCAGTTTGATTTAACTGCAATAAATCCTCTCTTAGTTCCAAGTCTCTTTCTTTGAGATGAGATAATCTCTAAGTGTTCAGGATTAATTTCTGGAATAATCATAGGTACATCTTTTGTATGACGATGTGCTGAGTTGTTAGATACAACAGGACATTCAAGCTTTGCATATTTATCTTCTAATGCACGAATTTCATCTTTCTTCATGTTTACAGCACAGAATACAAAATCTACAGATGAAGCAATTTTTTCTGCATCTACTTCTGCATCAAGAACTATCATATTTTTAACAGACTCTGGCATTTCCTCGTCCATTGCCCATTTACTACCAACCGCTTCACTATACTTCTTTCCAGCAGATCTAGAAGATGCGGCAAGTAATTCTATATGAAACCAAGGATGATTTACAAGTAATGTAATAAAACGTTGTCCAACCATTCCTGTGGCACCAATAATTCCAACCTTAAAACTATAATTTGACATTTTAATTTCCTCCAATTAAGTAATACTTTTATATTATAGTAGTAAAGTGTTATTTTTTCAAGTAAAACCACATTTTTATAAAGCTTTGTTCTGCTTTTTTTATAATTCTAATAGTATTCGTATCGTTACAACAATATTTTTAAAATAATTTTAGTAAAAATAGATATTTGCTTACTATAAATATAATGAGGAGATGAAATAGGCTCCCTTAACATTATAGATAGGAGGGATTTTTTTGAGCATAGTGATTATTTACTACAAAGAGGAGGTCTAATGGAGTATTTAGTTATACTCTTACTAAATCTTTTAGTTATAGCTTATATATTAAAAAATAAGAGATAACTAAAGATTTGTAATCTCCTCTCTATTAATGTTAAAAAGCATCAGTGTTCGCAGCACTGATGCTTTTCTTTTAGATTTGTAATCTCCAACCCTATATTATCACCATTAAGAATCTTTTTCAAGTGTTATTTTACAAATAGTTTTTATGTTAAATTTAGTTAATTTCCTGTTATTAAAGATGCTATTATTACAATATTTTTAAAATAATTTTAGTAAAAATAGATATTTGCTTACTATAAATATAATGAGGAGTTGAAATAGACTCCCTTAGCATTAAAGATAGGAGGGATTTTTATATGTTAGTAGAGGTAATAGTCTACTAAGAAAGGAGTTAAGATGGAGTACTTAATTATACTCCTATTATGCCTTTTAGTTATTGCTTATATATTGAAAGATAAGAGATAACTAAAACTCCCTTTTCTCCTTTCTATTAATGTTAAAAAGCATCAGTGTTCGCAGCACTGATGCTTTTCTTTTTACACCCTTATTCTCCATCTCTATATTATCATCATTTAAGAATATAATCAAGCAATATTTTCCAATTGCTCTTTTATGTTAATTCTTGTTAAATTCTTTTTTGATTTAACATAATAAAATTACTTCAGTAATGTTGAAATAAAAGCTCTAAGATTTTTTATCCTAGAGCTTAAATTTTTAAGAAACTATAGCTTGATTATTTGTCTCAGGCTCAATAATTCCTGCAGGAATTTCATCAGCCTTTTTCTTATCCTTTTTATCTTTCTTTTTCTTAGGCTTACTCTTCTTATTATTGTCTCCACCATTCCAATATTTAATGGCACCACGAATTCCATCAAACGCCAAATAAATACAAGATAGTGCTATAACTACTATTAATACAATTACGAATTGTTTTAATGTAAATGAATAAGCTATGCAGAATGTACCAAGAGTTACAAATATTAAATTAACAAAATAATTAAATATTGTAGATTTTGATTTAAAGAATGCAGTAGCGAAGAAATGAAGCGCTCCACGAAGCCATAATACAGCTCCTACAAAGAAGCGATACTTATCTTTCATAAAATCTATAAATTTTCCTGCTTCTTCTTCATGTTGTTGAAAATAAATACCACCAACCATTAAGAATAGGCCGCAACAACCATCAAGAATTATTTCTATTATATTTATAGTTTTAAATGTTTTAGTATAAATCTTTCTATTAAGGAAATAGAAAATTAATCTAGCTAAGCATAACAATGTTATTATTGTTCCTGTAACAGTTATTATCATAACTTGCGCGTCATCAAACTTAACTGTCATAGCAATAAATATTGCGAGTAAAACTGCTGCACCACAAATTTTAAAAATAAATCCTAACCCTTTAAATGGACCATTTTCCTTACGCTTTTCTTCTCTTGTTTTTTCTTTTTCTTCAAGAGAATTATCCTCTTCGGTTTCCTCGCTCTTTATCTCTTCCTCTTTTATTTCCTCATCCTTTTTAATTACGATATCAGTAGAATCAGAGGCATCAACTTCCTTGATTTCTTCAACATCATTCTTTTTCTTCTTTTTAAATAGACTCATAAATAGGCCTCCTTAAATGCATTTATACTTTATTATACATTATTTTTTAAAATTATACAAAAAAAGAGAATAAAATTCTCCTTTTTTAACAATTAATTATTTCCAAATAATACGTCTTCCATATTATATAGGTTAGGCTTTTTATCTAAAAGCCATTTTGCGCCTTTTATTGCCCCTACTGCAAATATAGCTTTAGATTGTGCACTATGCTTTAGTGTTAATACTTCATCATTACCTGCAAATATTACTTCATGTTCACCAACAATAGTACCACCACGTACTGCATGTACTCCAACTTCTTTATATGGTTCACGCTTAGAAGCTCCTACTCTTCCATTAACTACCTTAAAGTCTCCTGCTTCTTCAACTGAGGCAAGAAGCATCTTTGCAGTACCACTTGGCGCATCAATCTTTTTATTATGATGTGCTTCAATAATTTCAATATCAAATGAATCCTTTAATATTGGTGTGATTTCACGAACAAGTCTATTTAAAAGAATAACTCCTAAAGAATAATTTGATGACCATAATACAGGTACCTTTGTTCCTAATTCTTTAATCTTTTCTTTTTGCTCATCACTATAACCAGTAGTCGCAATTACAACAGGAGTGTTATTCTTAGTCGCATAATCAATAATCATATCCAAGTTTACTGGGTTAGAGAAATCGATTATTACATCAATATGCTCCTCTATTTCATAAAGTGATGTAAGTTCTCCAATAGATACCTTACCTACAAGATTCATATCAGATGTAAAATTCTTATGAACCATTTGTCCCATGGCACCATATCCAACTAATGCTACATTAATCATTTTTATACAGTTCCCTTCATTTGATCTAGTGTTATTTTTAGTTGTTCAAACTTTTGTGGATTCATCTCGTCAAGTGGCAATCTTAATGGTCCTACATTAAATCCTAAGTAATTCATTGCCGCTTTAATTGGAATAGGATTAGTTTCTAGGAATAAGTTATGAATAAGGTCTAGATACTTAAGTTGTGTATCACGAGCTTTCTTCACATTACCATTTAGGTAATCATATACCATATTATGAACAGTCTCTGGCATAATGTTTGCCCATACTGATATAACACCTGATGCTCCAAGTGATAATAATGGTACTACAATATCATCATTTCCTGAATACATTCTGAAATCATCATTTAAGTATCTTGCGATCTTACCTGCATAAGTAAGATCTCCTGAGGCTTCCTTAATTCCAATTATATTAGGGTGCTTTGATAATACCTCTACTGCATGAACAGAGATTGAACATCCTGTTCTTCCAGGAACATTATACATAATAATTGGCTTTGGTGATGCATCAGCTATAGCTGTAAAATGCTTAATCATACCACTTTCATTAGTCTTATTATAATATGGTGTAATTACAAGCATTGCATCAGCTCCCATATTTGCATACTTAACTGTATAGTTAATTGCAGTTGCAGTTGAGTTTGAACCAGATCCAATAATAATCTTAATTCTTCCTTTAGCACGAGCTACTACATATTCAATTACTGATGCTTCCTCATCAAATTCCATTGTTGATGCCTCTCCTGTTGTACCTAATATACAAAGGGCATCTGTATGATTGGCTATATGGAAATCAACAAGATTTCCAAGGGCATCAAAATTAACACTACCATCTTCATTAAATGGTGTTACTAACGCAACAATTGATCCTTCTATTTTTACCATTTTTATATCCTCCAAAATATGTTATTCTATATCATTACGATATAAATCTTTATAAGTTTCTCTCTTAATTACGAGTCTTGATTTATCTTTATTCACAAATACTACTGCAGGAGTTTGTGCTTTATTATAATGTGAAGACATTGAATATCCATAAGCTCCTGTTGTAAATACACATACTATATCTCCACGCTCAGCTTTAGCCATTTTTATATCTTCAATAATTAAATCTCCTGACTCGCAACATTTACCTGCAAGTGTTACAACCTCTGTTTTAGGCTCATCACACTTATTTGCGATAATCGCATCGTATTTTGCTTGATATAAGGCAGGTCTTATATTATCTGACATACCACCATCAATAAAATAATATTTTCTATGTGGTGTTTGTTTAATATTTCCAACAGTATACAAAGTATAACCAGCCTCAGCTACAATTGAACGTCCTGGTTCAATCACAAGCATTTTAAGTTTAACATTATTTTTATCTATTGCATCTTCTGTATGTTTAACTAAAAGTTTCGCAACCTCACTATATGGAATTGGTTTATCTTCATCAGTATAATGAACTCCATATCCTCCACCAATATTTAAAGTCATTGGCTCATTAAACTTAGTTAAGAATTCAGCAATTTTATCTATTGCGGCATAGAATCCTTGCATATCAAATATTTGTGATCCAATATGTGAATGGAATCCTGCAAGATGTAGATACCCTGATTTATTTACTACATCAATTGCTTGAGCTAAGTCATATGAATCCATAAGCATTCCAAACTTAGAATCTACATGAGCTGTAACAATAAACTTATGAGTATGTGCTTCAACTCCTACATTAAGTCTAAATAAAACCTCAACATTCTTCTTAAGTTTCTTTGAAATCTCATCAAGCATTAAAGCTTCACCAAGATTATCACATACAAAGTTTACACCAGCATTAATCCCATCAATTATTTCTTCTTCAGTTTTATTATTTCCGTGGAAGTAAATAAGCTTTGGATCTTGATATTTAAGTGCTGCATATAGTTCACCGCCAGATACAACATCTGATCCAATTCCTTCCTCATGAACAAGCTTATACATTTGAATGCACGCAAACGCCTTAGATGCGTATAATACTAATGTTTTAAACTTATCTGATACAAGATTATTCTTGTAATCTCTGATGATTTGTCTCATCATTCCTTCATCGTATACATATAGTGGTGTACCATACTCTTTAGCTAAATCACTACATGTAATATCTCCTATTTTATATTCCATAAGATCCTCCTTCTTAATGTAAAATAAAAGGCACCTTATGGCGCCTTAATAATTCAACAATGAAAAATATAAATTAGCGCCACCACATTTCTATAATGTGAGAGTGATATAGATATTTTCTATATCCCCATGAATATTTAATGCCTTAAATATCCATTCGGCGATGGTTACCTTTCATATATATCATAGAATGCCTTCTCAATATATTACTTATCTACATCGCTACCTCTATTTATCAATACAAAATAATTATACACATTAAATTATCTTTTGTCAAATAAACAATATTTTTTAATCAATAATTTCCCAATAGCCTGTTTTTCTTGAACCAACTCTTCTTATAATACCTAATTTTAATAAATTTTCTAAATGCCTATGAATTGTAGGATTAGATTTTGTAGTAATTTCGGATAGTTCTGGAATCGTAATATATTTATTTTCAGTAATTAATTTAGTTATTTCTCTATCCAAATCATTTATCTTATCATTTATCTTATCATTTATCTTATCATTTAAAAAATCTTTATTACGATTAAATATGAATGTAAAACCAAAATCATCCTCAATATACTTATATTCAACATTATTTTGACTACATAAAGTAAAAGTTCTATCGAATCCAGTTCCAAACGCATCTATATAACCATACTTAAAGAGTGTTGAGGCAATTAACAAATTTCTAATTTTACTTCCTACTTTTCCCGACGCAAAACTAATTGGATCTATTCCTTTAATTATTGAACCAGGATTATAAATTCTAACAGAAGATTTATAAATAACATATTGATTATAATCTCCAACTCTTGCATAAGAACAATGTGCAAACGAATTAACTACAATTTCTCTTATAGCTCTTATTGGGATTTCTGGAATTTCAACACGTTGAATACCAACTATATTTGATTTAAAAGAAATATGATTTTGAATATATGATATTGATTCTTTAATACATTCAATAATATTTCCTCTAAACTCTTTTATTTCACCAAATTCAGTTCTATTATCAGTAGGATAATTAGCTTCTTTAATTGTTAAAGGTTTATTATTACCAAACAAATATAATCCCGCATTATTTAATTTATCATTTTCTGTTAATAGACCTAGCTTACTTAATGCTTCTCTTGGATTTCTATATATATAATCTAATCTTCCTTTTTCATTAGCGGTGCGAATACAATCAATTAATAAATCTTCATTTATATCATCTATTCCATATATTGTTTCTGTTTGTTCCCATTTAAGGTAATTATCTTCTTTTTCTTCAAAAAATTTTTGAAGTTGATTTGAATCCATCAAAATATCAGCATCATTAATTCTTATATAGTATCTTCCATAGGCTTGATAAGGTGTATCTTCACCTTTTACATAAACTTTAATAATGTTCTTACCATCTTCAATAATTTCATCAATTTTTACTAAAGCTGGTAATGGCTTTAAATTATTTTGAATTTCATGAGTAATATCCGCTTTAGTTTTCTTACCAATAGAAAGACCCACAACTTTAGAATCATCATTTATACCAAAAATTAGAGTTCCTTCTTTCTTCTTATTAAGCATTGAACTTAAGGAGATTATTCCTTCTCTTAATTGTGATAGTGATTTTTTTAATTCTAATGTTTCTGACTCAACCATATTAACACCTCTTTGCAATTTTATCTTATCATTTATCTTATCATTTGTCAATTTTGATGATAAGATAAATTTCAAATAGAAATTAACAAATACATAAATTATACATTTTTCTTAGAACCAAAATATTCACTTTTAATAATATAATTTGATAAATATTTTCCTTTACTTAAAACACTTGCCTCACTTGGAATATTACCAACAGTTTCAAAATTACTTTTAAGTGCGAAACTATATTTAGTTTTTAATACATTACGTCCCATTAAAGTTCTTATAGTTTGATTTTTTGTGTTAGTATAATAAAAATCATCTTCTATTCCATACATGTATGCAAGGGTTGGTAATACATCTATTTGTCCACATATTAAATTATAAGATTTAGTTGGGCTATATTTTTCTATATTAAAATATTTTGCATCACTATTATCACCAATTACATAGTGTCCATCTATATTTTTATTATAGATTATATTAAGAGTTGTATAATTTTCTGCCTTAGTAGTCCATACATATTTACTATTATTTTCTAACTTATTCTTTGTCCTATTTGACATGTATTTATGTATTCCACCATGATCACCAGCTATAACAATAGATGTATTTTCAAGGATTCCTGCACTATCTAAATCACTAATAAATCTTCCAATACAATAATCAACATAATTTGCAAGTGTAATATAATTATAAAAATACAAGCCTATTTCTTTTTTAAGTTTACTATCATTATTTAAAAATGCTTGATCTATAACACTTGGTAATTCATAAGGTAAGTGGGAAGAACATAAAACCATATGATTATAAAATTTATCACCAGTTGAATATTTAGATAATATTTCTTCTTCATATTTTAAAAGTGAAAAATCATTAATATATCCACCGACTTTAATTAAATTATATTCTTCATCATATTTTAGGCTACTATCTGTATGATTTAATATTTCATCACCAAAATGAGCCTCATTAAAGCCTATAGTAGAATCCATAACACCAGTATAATTCCATGTAGAGCCATAGGCACCATTAAGATATGATGTTTTATATCCTAAATTATTTAAAACAATAGGTAAGCTTATATATTTTGAGTTTTCATATTGATTAAATGTAATTACTTTTGAAACAGGGTACTGACCTGTTGTAAGCATTAAATCGCAATCGGAACTATTACCATAATGGACTTGTTCAACTGCATTTATTTGTAGGCTGTGATTTAAAAGTTTATTTATATTAGGAGTAATTTCTTTGAAATTACCTTTTGAATCATATATTCCGTTTCCCACAACAAAAGATTCAATGCCTTCTAGTTGTAATATTATTAGATTACTATCTTGCATGATACCACCAAAGTTAAGTTCATCAAGAGAGTTGTTTTCATCTTCTATTATTTTATTTTCATATTCTATATAAGTGTTATTAAGACTATCACTAAAATCTTCTAAATCGTTATAATCACTAAGTTCTACAATATCTATTATGTGATATATAAAATTGCCATAACAAGCTACTCTATCTATAGAATCTAGTGAATTAATTGTTTTACTCATAGTAATAATAGATAAAAAGAATGTTAAAAACAAAGATGTTATTATTGTACCGCATTTAGATACCAATCTAAATTTATTATAATTAAATAATTTCTTAACTAGTCCAAATATAAATAAAATAAAAAATACAATAGAGTCTACAAACCATAACGCATCTGTTTTTGCATAATGGACAAAAAAAGACATAATAACATTATTATTACTATTATGTGGCATAATCTTCCAAAATAGGCTTGATGGGCCTTGAAAAAATCTAGTATAGGCTAAATCACCTACTATAAACCATAGCGTTACTGCATATATAACTATAGCCCATATATATCTTCCTATATTATTAAAGAATAGTGAAAATCCGAACAAAAACGCATAGGTAAAAAATAATATTATAATTTTCCAACCTACTTGCTTAAGTCCGTAAAAGAAACTAAACTCAAAATGATAATTGGAATCAGCCATTCCAACATAAAAAATTTCTTTTACAATACAAGCTATAAATAATAGCGTTATAAAAATTAGACTATAATGTTTTTTACAAAATGTAATTAAATTACTGCATACTTTCTTCATCTTTTAAATACACTTTCTTACCATTTTTTCTAAACATCACTCCCATAGTAGTGATACCAGTTATTATAATAAGCAAATAATAACTTATAAATCTAACAAGAACTGCCGCAAGACCAGAAATACCCGTTGGGGCTGTTTCATAAATTCCATCATATAAATGCTTAATAGATACTTCAGCCGCACCAATACCACCTGGAATAGGGAATGAATCTGATACAAGTGCATAAACTGTTTGTGCACTAATTATATAGATAAAACTATGTTCTTTAAGTCCAAAACTTTTATATATTACATAGGCTACAAAAAAAGTTATAACTCTTTTTAATACACAAAGTAGGAAGACAAATAACAAAGTTAATTTATGTTTTTTAAAATATTTATTACTTTCTTTATAATTTTTTACCATTATTCTAAGAGATCTTACTTTAACTAATGGATTTTTAATTAAATTATGTTTATAAAACCATAATATAAGTCTTATCCCTATCTTATACATCAAAGAGCCCATAAACATAAACATTATGCTTAATGACGCTATTATTATATTTGAACAAACACCAAATATTAATAATATAATCATTATTTTACTGTCACTTTGTGCAAAAAAATCATTAAAATAGAAAATAGATACTACTATTGCCATGACTATTAACGCAAGTTTATTCATAAAAGAATATATTAAAACCATTGGTGTTGATTTAGCTACTTCTATTCCATCTTTACTCTTCATTTCATATACCATCATTGGTTGTCCACCAATGGCAAATGGTGTAAGCTGTGAAAAGAATAAATCTACTGACACATACTTTGAAGCTTTAATTGGATTTAGTTTAACTTCTAATCCCTTAGACATTACTATATAACAAAATCCTTGAACAAATATTTGCCCAAAAATAAGTAATACTGCAGGTATTAAAAAGTAAATATTCATTTTATCTATATTATTTTTAATTTCATTTAAATTAAGATCTTTTAATAAATACCAAAATGAAAAAAGAAATAAAGCGATTATAAAAATATATTTTAATACTTTTTTTAACTTTTTATTTTTCATAAATCCTCTAAAATTATTTAATTAATATAATGAATAATATTAAAAATAGAACTCCAAAAATAGTAAATGCAATAACCATTTTTTTAGAAGCTTTTGGTACTTTTATTTTTAATACAAATAACAGTCCAACTATTGCTAAAGATATAATATATATCCAAGAAAAAGTAAATAAAGTAAGACTTGTAAACTTAAGTAAATAAACAATTGGTAGGAAAAAAGAAGCCATGGTAATAGGCATACCAGTAAAATATTTTAAAGGTTCATTTTCAACCTTACATCTTTCATTTTCAAGTGCATTAAAATATCCTAATCTTATAAGTCCAAATAAAACATATAAAAGTAAAATTAAAGTAATTATTATAAAATACCACTTATTAATAACTTCACTATTATTATTTAAAAAAAGTCTTAATGAAATAGCTGCAGGAAGTACGCCAAAAGCTAACAAGTCAGATAGTGAATCTATTTGTATACCATTACATTTTTCTATCTCAGTTCTATCCTTCTTAGTTCTTGCGACTTTTCCATCAAACATATCTAATGCTCCACAAACTAACAAGCATAAAATTGCGTAATTTGTGGAATTATTAACATCAACTATTAATATACCTATTCCAAATGTAGCTAACAATATAGAAATATATGTTAACCACACAGTGTAATTATAATAACCAACCATATATTATCAACCTTTACCAATATTCTATTTACACAATAGTAAGGCTATTTTACCATAAACTTTATAATTCGTTAAGAAATATTTGTTATTTTATATTAAAAATAAAATTGAATGTAGACTACATTAAATATATTGTTTATTTTTTTAGCTTAAAAGTTAAATTTCTTTTAAAATTGATAAAAGTTTATTATAGACAAAATCATTTGATTCTGATTCTTTGGTATAATCTAATACTATTTTACAATCATTTATAATAATATAGTGATTTCCAAGTTCTACCGCATCCATTAAATCATGAGTTACAACTATCATAGGAATTGGATTTTTATCTCTTAAAGCTTTTATTTTATCAAATATTCTGTGTTTAAGACCAATATCAAGTGAATTAAAAGCTTCATCCACAAGAATTAGATTTGGCTTATATGCAAAAGCTCTTGCGATATTTACTCGCTGCATCTCACCACCAGATATTTTAGATGCATATTTATTTTTTATATCTTCTAGCTCAAATATTTTTAAAAGTTCATCTATTGATTCTAAATCATCTGATACAAGCTTTAAATTATCATAAACACTAAGTGATGAAACAAGTCTTGCCTCTTGAAATATATATGATATTTTTAAATCCCCTGAATTAATTTCACCCTTGTATTTATTAATACCCGCTATACATTTTAACAAAGTTGTTTTACCAACTCCTGAAGGACCAAGTATTGATACAATTTCATTAGATACATTAAATGATATATTATCAAGGACTATTAAATCATTATATGATGCGACTAAATTCTTAATTTCTATCATTATCCCACCTCACAAAATATAAACCTATTTTTCTTATAAGCATTTCTATTAAAAGTCCTAATAATACAACTATAATTGTTAAAGCGAACAATCTTGAAGTCTCATAATTAATCTTTTCTACGCTCATTTCTTTACCTAGCGAATACAATGTATATGAGATTGCTTCTGCAGATATTATAAGTTTTAAATTAAATGAAGCACTAGATGCCATACCTTCAATTAAAGGTTTTGCGATTTCTTTAGAATATATTTTAAATATAATATCCTTCTTCTTTATATGATAAATTGATGCCATTTCTATAATATTATTACTAACTGTATCAAGTGCACCAAGTATTGTTGAATATAAAAGTGGTAACAATACAATAAGGGATACAATTACAGGTCTTTCTTCTGCACTTGTTGAATAAGCAAGTATTAATAATATAGACATTGTAGGTATTCCTCTTATAAAGCCTAAAAACGGAAAACATAATTTTCTTATTACATTATTCATTTTTGATAATATTGCCATAACAAAGGCAATAATAAATGATAATATAAATGAAATTGTGGCCCTTATTAATGTGTTTTTCAAATCTATATAAAAATTTTTATCTTTTATATAATTTAATATTTCTTTAAATACATTCTTTGGTGTAGGACATATTAGCTCTACATTTTTTGTATAAGCATAAATTGTCCAAATGAGGAGAATAAATAATAAAACAAATATTGGATACATTAAATTTAATAAATGTTTTTTCATAGATATGCTCCTTTCGCTTAAATAAATTATAGCACACTTTAATATAAAGATGATATTTTATAATAAAGGTTAAGATTATTAAATGAAAAGGAGTATTTGCACATGGCATATACTCCAATTAATTTAAAATTCAAAATAGAATCCGTCGTCAACACTAAGGCCGTTCATCAATTCTTTAATATAATTGTTATTATATTCTTTATTCATATAAGACTTCTTTAGACCTATATTACATCTATTAATAGTATCAAGTGTAAATGTAGTACTTGCGATTGATGATTGATATTCTTCTTTTCCTAAAACAGTTCCAAGTGTAGAATAATTATTTTTAAGATAATCTAAATTTTCATTTAGTTTATCATAAAGTTTATTCATAAAATCTTTATTATCACTGGCAAATGATTCTTTTACAACTATTGATGCTTGAGGATATTTTGTTACTGTTGATGTTTGGTTTAGATTTGAATATTCTTCTTGCATGTCTATCGCAATCTTAAGCTTTTCACCAACTTTAGCCATTGCGTTAGTTACAGCTGGTTCTCCAAGGATTGCTATTGCCTCTTCGCCTTTAGTAGCTGCTTGTTTTAAAGATGGTATATATTCTGATGCAGCTGACATTACATGGAAAGTTACCTTTCCATCAACTGCAGTTTCACCATCTTGATATTCTATATTATTCTTCTTAAGTTCATATTCAAGTAAACTTTTTGTAGTACCAGATGTTGTGTATACCTTTTTACCTACTAAATCAGATAACTTGTTTGAATCCCCTGTTGTAACTACATAAAGATTACCAAATACATTGTTTGTGGCAAGGCGGATATCTACACCTTGTGAATAAATCTTTGCGGCTACAACTGTAGGACAAATTGCAAGTGTGCAATCATCAGATGCGATTGAGGCACCAATTGTTGATGCTTCTTGGAATTTGAATTCTACTTTTTTATTATCATATTCAAATCCTTCATCTAACATATTCGCAACTGCAAGACATGGTGTTCCATCAGGAAGATAGAAATTAATAGTCTCCATCTTTTTATCGTTATTATTACATGATGCAAGAGATAGCATTCCAAGTCCTGCAATAGATACAAGAAATATTTTTTTCATATATATTATTCTCCTAAATCTTTTGATCTATTTATGTATGTTGTATGTAATAATTCATGTGATTTATGTGATCCTGGGTTTTCTAGGAATTCATCATATAATTTAATTATTACAGGGTTTTCATGAGAGAAACGAATTTGTTGTTCTTTTGTATCAGTAGAATATAGACCATTATTTCTATTAACACGTGCTTCTTCCATAACTGGCTTACGTAAAATCTTTGGTTGACCTCCACCATTAGCGCATCCACCACGACAAGCCATCACTTCAACAAAGTCAAGAGAAATCTCTTTATTCTTTATTGACTCAATTAGCTTACGAGCTTCACTTAATTGTGAAACAGCCGCAACACGTAAAGTTGTACCATCAACATTAATATTTGCAATCTTCAAATTATCAATTTGTCTAATTGGAGATAGTTGTTCTAAATCAGTTTCTAGCATATTACGTCCTGTAATCATATAGAATGCAGTACGTACTGCTGCTTGCATAACTCCACCAGTATTACCAAATATTAATCCTGACGATGAACCCTGACCAAGTAGTGAATCAAATTCACCATTATCATCTTTTGAAAAATCAAGTCCCTTGTCTTTAATCATTTTTGCAAGTTCAACTGTTGTTATAACTGAATCTATATCAGACATTGCACCTGATTTATTAAGTTCATCTCTTAATCTTTCTGCTTTCTTTGCAGTACAAGGAGCTACGGCAACTACAAATAAATCATCTTTATCAATTCCCATTTTATCTGCCCAATAAGTTTTAATCATTGTACCTTGCATTTGAATTGGTGATTTACATGATGAAAGATTTGGTATAAACTCTGGATAGAATGTTTCACAAAATCTTACCCAACCTGGACAACATGATGTAAACATTGGCCATTTATTTTCATCTTTATTCTTAATTCTTTCTACAAGTTCAAAAGCTTCTTCCATTATAGTAAGGTCAGCTCCAGCAGTAACATCTAATACATAGTCTGCACCAAGTGCACGAATTGATGTAACCATTTGTTTTTCCACAAATGATCCTGGTGCCATATTAAATGCATCTCCAAGTCCTACACGTACAGCAGGTGCTGTAATAAATACTACCTTCTTATCAGATGCGATTGCTTCATTTACAAAATCAATTTCAGACTTAATTTGAATAGCCCCAAAAGGACATGCGGCTACACATTGACCACAATTTATACATATAGCTCTATGTCCTGTTTTTTCCCAATCATAATGATCGTATACTGACATATCATTTATACAAGTTTTTTGACAAAGCTTACACTTTTTACATTTTGTATCATCTACAAAAATTGATGGATTATCATCCTCAATTAAAACTCTGTGTTCAAAACCAACTTTTTCTACCATATATTAATACCTTCCTGTATCTTAAAAATTTTACTCAAACAATATAATTATATCATAGATATAAGTTTATAGTAATCCTACGCTCATCTTTTTTATAACATCTTTTAAAAAATCTATTAATTTATCAGATGATTCTTTTATCATTTCTTTTAATTTACTATATGCTTCTTCTATCTCAACATTAATGTTCGCAGTATTATTATGTACAAAATTATTAGATATTCTATACCAATCATAATATGAAGATATACCAGATGCATCCGCAACACTTCGTATTGAATATCTAAAATCTTCTTCTGTTGTATCTATATATTCTTCTATAAAACCATATTGAAGAAATCCATCAGGTTTTCCTTTATAAAATTGTCTATCTTCATATGATAATTCACCTTGGGTTTTTAGTTGTAAATATTTATCATGAACTAAAAACTTATGTGCAATATTAGGATGTTTTATAACTGAAAAAGATAAAATGTATGTTTCAATATATTTTCTAAAAATAGTAAACGCATCTTCTGTGTTTTGAATTTTTAAAAGCGCATCAATTGATTCAACATTTTTAAGCATTGAATAATATTGTCTACAAAAAACATCTATATAATTAAAGTCATCAAAATATGAAGAAAACATTTGTTCAAATTGTTTTGAATAAATATCTTTATATGTTTCTTTCATTTTACTAAGTATTTCTCTCATACTCTTAATCACCTTCTTCTATATTATCATTTTTACTATTTTCTTTCAATTTCTTTTTATGCCAAATATCATTAGATATAACAAGACCTAAAACTGATAATATCATTCCAAAAATAATTATTGGAGTAATTTTTTCAGAAAGTATAATTGATGAGGCAATCATAGTGATAGCTGGTGATATATAAAGATAAATGTTACATTTAACAGGTCCTAAAGTACGAAGTGCATAATTCCATAAAACAAAACACATAGTAGAGGCAACAATTCCTAAGAATAATAGGTTTAATATTATTTTTACTTCTTTTAATGCCACAAAATTAAAATCACCTTTTAATATAAACCAAAATGGTATTAAACAAATTAGGCCATAATACATTATTTTTCTTGTAACTCCAATTCCCTGGTATCCTAAATTATTTATTTTTTTAACAAAAACTGAATACATTCCCCAACATACCATCGCACAAACTGCAAGCAATACTCCTCTTATGCTGATTTCTGATGCTTCAGATTTTGAATCAAGTGAAATTAAAACAATTCCTGTAATTGCCACAATAAAACCAATAATAAAGTTTATTGTAATTTTAGAATCTTTAAAAGCAATAGCGCAAAATAGTAGTGTAAACATAGGGGCAATAGATACAATAATTCCAACAGATGAGGCTGAGGTATATTTTAGGGAAAAATTTTCAAATAAAAAATAATATGCAATACCAGTCGCTCCAGCCAAAAAGAAATATAATTCATCTTTTTTATTTCTTGCCTTAAATATATGAGGATACATTATAATTAGTAATGTAATACAAATTATAAGTCTATATATTAAAATTGTTGTAGGATCAAAACTATTTAAAAGCACTTTTGTTGATATAAAGGTAGTACCCCAAACTATAATACAAAAAAGTGCTGAAAATATAGATAAAATCTTAGTTTTCAAAGTTTATCACCTCACTACTTTTATATTATACAACTAAGTTATGAAAATAATTTAATATTTTTGCATTTTTATGTTGACATTAAAACTTTTTTAAACTATAATCTTAATCGCAGTGCTAAGAAAGCACTAATAAATATATGCGGGTATGGCGGAACTGGCAGACGCGCTAGACTTAGAATCTAGTTCCCCCGGAGTGCAGGTTCGATTCCTGTTACCCGCACCATCTTAGAATTTATAACTGATAGAAATATCAGTTTTTTTATTATATTTTTATTTAGCGCAAATAAGATTTATGAAAAAATGTTTTCTTCTATTTTTTCAAAAATATTAAATTGATTTGGTATTTAATATAAGAATTTTAGATTAAAATCATCCAATTAAATATATTGAAAATATAGAGTTTTTAAATTATAATTTCATTAGGTGATTTTTATGTCTAAAACTTCTGAAGAAAAGTTAGAACAAAAGCTTATAAAGAATAAAGAAAAAGAAGAAAAAAGACTTCAGAAAATTGAAGAATCATTACAAGATGAAGCTGAGAAGAGAGAATATATTCAACAAAATGAACAACAAATTTTTGAATATAAAGCTTATAGGCGAGAGGTTCATAAAAAGAATGCACCTCCAGTAAGATCAACTCTTGAAGAAGTTGGAAATTCTTTAACTCATGGAATAGGTGCACTACTTGGTATTGTTGCGCTTATATTAATGCTTTATAAAGCTAATGGATTTAGAGAATATTTTGCAGCATTCATATATGGAATTAGTATGATATTTATGATGAGTATGTCATGCTTATATCACGCATTAAGACAAGGTATGGGAAAGCATGTTCTTAGAAGATTTGATTATTCTTCTATTTATATATTAATTGGTGGTACATTTACTCCAATGTTCTTATTATTTTTATATCAATTCCATCCTGCAATATCAATTACATTTTGTGCTATTCAATGGGGTGTTATTGTAGCGGGTCTTGTAAATGTTGCGGTATTTGGTCCAGGAAGACATAAATTAATTAATTTTGGATTATATATTACACTTGGATGGTGTGGAATATTATTTATACCATTCCTTCTTAAAAATGACCTACCTCTATTTTGGGCAATCCTTGGAGGAGGAATTATATATACTGTAGGTATTATTCCATTTGTATTAAAATTTAAAGGTGCTCACTTCATTTGGCACTTCTTCGTCTTAGGTGGCGCAATAGCTCAATTTATTGGAATATTCTTAAGATTATATTGTTAAATGCTCACTTTGGAGCATTTTTTCTTTTTTATCAATTTTAATAAAAACGCTACCATTTCATTTAAGATTATGGTAAAATATTATCAGTATTCGAAAAAAAGAAAAAAAGAGAATTTAAAAAATAAAGAAAGGAAGTAATCAATATGGATTATTTACTATTAGTAATTCAAAAAGACCCAAAAGTTTCAATTGATAATCTTTTAGCACCTTATTATAAGCATAAAGAGGTTGAACCTTATTTGGCTACAACTAAGAAAGAATTAACAGACCAAATGAAGGCAGATATTAAAGATAAGCTAGAAAATGGAGAATATGCTGAATATCTAGCTGCTAAAAAAGAATTCGATGAAATGCCTACTAAGGAAAACAAAAAGAAACTTAAGGAATTAACAAAAGCTTGTAAAAAGATTATACCTGAAATGGAGGATAAGGCTACTTGGGATGATGAAAGATGTTTCCAAGAAGCATTAAAGACATTCCATTATCCAGGTGAATGGCAAGAGAATGGAGATTTCATTTCTACTCACAATCCTGATTCTCACTGGGATTATCACAGAACTGGTGGAATGTTTGAAAACATTCTTCCACTAAAGAATGGATTAAAGGCTACTATAGCTAAGATGGGTGAAATTGATTTTGGTCCTCAACCAGAACAATATATGGAAGCTGCATTAGAGTGGGAAAACAATAAAGCTCTTCAAACAGTATCACGTGAATCTTATTGTACATTCAATTCTTCTCTTATTCCATTCGGAGTATTAGTTGATAATATTTGGTTCGATCGTAACGACCCAACATTCTTCCAAAAGTATAATGTATTAACTCATGACCGTGCTTATGATGATTATACAGTTACTGCGTTAGAGTGTCATATTTAAGACTTAAGAGATGTTCTTCGGAACATCTTTTATTTTAGATAGAAAAAAGCCCATTTTACTGGGCTTTGTTATTATCTTCTTTGTTCATACATTTTTAAGTAAAAATCTATTAATTTTAAATCAGTTGTATTTGAAACTTTTAAAGAATCCTTAACGCAATCATAATAATACATTTCATAGTCTTCAGGGTCATAAGGTTTCATTTTAGCAAATGACAAATCGAGATTTGATGGAAATTGACACATGTAAAACATACATCTAGGTAAAACTCCTTCTTCTATTCCCTTATCATACCATGCACGTCCTAATTTATTTGTTTCATTAACACCATTAGATGAAATCATACATTTATAGAAAAATAAACCTATTGTATTTGATTTTCTAGTGTTTGGTGCACATAAATATGTAATAAAATGATCACGACAACGAATATTTATTGTACATTTATCAAATATTGTATTACCAGAACCGAAGATGAAATCAACAGTACCTGCAATAAAACATTTATTAAATACATTATCATTTCCACAAGTATATAATGTGTCTTGATAACCTATAAATCTACATTCTTCATAATATCCATTATATGATTCTGTTTTGAAGGCAACAGCTTGGTCTCTTGATAGCTTTCTATCTTCACCAATTGTATGTGGATGAGTATTTTGAATTGTCACATTAAACATTTTCAAATTATCAGCTTCAGGCTTAACAGTAACAGTAGCACTTCCTGTTGTACCATATACTTTTTCCCCATCTCCATTATCTTCAATTCTTCTTTTCATAGAATTATAAGCGTCATATGTAATTATTGAATCATCCATTCCAATTATAGTAAGATTCTTACATCTTATGTATATCTTTCCATAATAAACTTCATTTCTTAAATAAATTGTAGAACCTTCTATTGCTTGATCTAGGCATTCTTGAAGATTATTATATACAATTTTTCCTAAATATTTAGTTCCGTTTTCTAATGATTTTGTAACTAGGTAATCCATAATATCACGAGCCTTTTTCTTTTATTATACCATAGAGTTTTAAAAATCAACTAAAATTTGCATAGAAAAAAGGCACCGAAGTGCCTTAATTTATTTTGATTTATTACTTAGGTTGCTTTCCGATGTAAGCAAGGATTCCACCGTCAACGTATAAAATGTGTCCGTTTACAGCGTTAGATGCATCAGATGCAAGGAATACTGCTGGTCCTGCTAACTCATCTGCCTCAAGCCAACGTCCTGCTGGAGTCTTAGCGCAAATGAATTGGTCGAATGGATGACGAGATCCATCAGCTTGTCTCTCACGAAGTGGAGCTGTTTGAGGAGTTGCAATGTATCCTGGTCCTATACCATTACATTGAATGTTTAACTCACCATACTCAGAACAAATGTTACGAGTAAGCATCTTTAATCCTCCCTTAGCTGCAGCGTAAGCAGAAACTGTCTCACGTCCAAGTTCAGACATCATTGAACAAATGTTAATAATCTTTCCATGTCCCTTCTTAATCATTCCAGGTAATACTGCCTTTGAAACGATGAATGGTGCATTTAAATCTACATCGATAACTTGTCTGAATTGATCAGCTGTCATCTCAAGCATAGGGATTCTCTTAATAATTCCTGCATTGTTAACAAGAATATCAATTGTTCCTACTTCCTTCTCAACTTTCGCAACAAGTTCATTTACTGCTGCCTCATTTGTAACGTCACAAACATATCCATGAGCCTTAATTCCAGCCTCTGTATATGAAGCAAGTCCCTTGTCTACAAGTTCTTGCTTAATATCGTTGAATACGATTGTAGCTCCTGCTGCAGCCATTCCTTTAGCAATTGCGAAACCGATTCCATAAGATGCTCCTGTAATTAGGGCAATCTTTCCATCTAATCTAAAATCTTTCATTTCCATAGTTTAAAATTCCTCCGTTCTATATAATTATATCACAATTATTCTCTATTGTTTATCCTATTTAATCTTTTTTGTTCTAAAATCTTCAATAATTTTATGAGACATTGAAGTTGGGTTTAAAACTTTTGGAATATCCTCAGCTTTAAACCAATCTGCAAATCCAAGTTCCTTATTTTCAAGTGTTATTTTATCATGTCTTGCACGTGCAATAAAACCAACCATTATAGTATTACTAAAGCCCCAGGGTTGTGACATATAATATTTAATATCATATAAATCAAGCCCAACTTCTTCTAAGGTTTCTCTTTTAACACATTCTTCTAGAGTTTCACCAATTTCAAGATATCCTGCAACCAGTGCATAACGGCTATCTTTACGTCCAGCATATTTGGTTAAAAGAATTTTATCCTCGTATATTATCGCAACAGCAATAGCTGGCATAATATCAGGATATTTAATATTACCGCAAGAGGGGCATACATTTGCCATTTCAACTTTTGATTCAACCATTTTTTCCCCACAACATCCACAAAATCTTGCATGACGTATAAAGTAATTATAATGATATCCTGTAATTGAGGCAAATCTTTCTTCTCTTTCATCTATCCCTTTAGTCTCATCTATTCTTCTTAATGTTTTTATGTCTATAAATTCATATGAATCATCAAGGCTATATAAATCTTCATATTCTACATAAAAGAATTTTCTATTACCTATATCAAATAAATGTCTTCCATTTATTATTGATAAAAATTTTGGAAGTTCTAAATGATCATATGTTCTTCTCATAAGTATTCTATTTTTGTTATAGCATAGGATTGTATCACCAAGTTCAGGCTTTATATCCTTAAAACTATTATCATATTTTTCATCTATTTCATTAATCATTTAAATCCTCCAAAATACCTTTTAAAGTATTATAAAACGATTTATCATCATCTTTTGTTCTCTTTCTAGGACCTTTTAGATGAGTTTTCTTATTAGCTCTTCTATTATGCGCATTAATTGATCGTAATTCAAGAAGATATGAAATATTATCATTTGTATATTTCATGCCATTTTGGTTTATTGGAATTGCATTCAATGATAACGCCATAGTAGCAACTCCATAGTCTTGGGTTATTACAATATCTCTCTCTTTTAAATCATTTATTAGTTTATAATCTACTGCATCTCTGTCTTGAGATACAATAACTATTTTTGCGCCTTCCTTATATGTGTTATGTGAATCATCATAATAAAGAATAATTTCTATATTATATTCCTTGGCTAAGGATATGGCTATATCACATACTGGACAAGCGTCAGCATCTACAAGTATTCTCATTATAGAAAAATTAAGAGACAAATATGCCTCTTAATATTTTAGTTAAGCGTTCATCCAAGACTCATCATTTGGGTTTTGTTGGAACTTTAATACTTTATTAATATCTTCTTTTGAAATATAATTCTCGCTTGCAGCAGTATGAACTAATACTTCAAAGTTAGATAATGAATGGTTTTCACATTTAGCTTCAGCTAAACGCTCAATACCCTTCTTAAGTCCATAAGTGAAGATTGAAACTATACCCATTACTATAGCTCCCTCTTCCCTTAAAACCTCTACGACTTCAAGAGATGATCCTGCAGTTGAAATTAAATCTTCAACTACAACAACCTTCTTACCTTTTGGTGAAACTCCTTCAATTTGGTTTCCTCTTCCATGGTCCTTAGCCTTACCACGAACATATCCCATAGGTAAATCTAGACGTTCTGCAACCATAGCTGCGTGTGCAATACCTGCAGTTGAAGTTCCTTCAATAACTTCAACATCAGGATAATATGTCTTAATTGTTTGTGCAAGTCCGTCTTCAACAACCTTTCTTACATCAGGGTAAGATAAAGTCATACGGTTATCACAATAAATAGGTGACTTGATTCCTGAAGCCCATGTGAATGGATCGTTTGGCTTTAAGAATACTGCCTTAATCTTTAATAGGTTCTTTGCAACCTCTACTGCTAATTCTTTCTCGTTCATATTATCTAAACTCCTCTACACATTTCTTATATGCCGCAACTGGGTCTTCTGCCTTTGTAATAGATCTTCCTACAACAATATATGTAGATCCATTTTCTTTAGCAAGTTTTGGAGTTGCAACTCTCTTTTGATCATTTACATCGTCTCCTAAAAGTCTAATTCCAGGAGTTACTGACATAAATCCAATTTCTTTAATGATTGGTGCTTCAAGTGCTGAACATACAACACCATCAAGGCCTGCAGTTTTAGCATTTAATGCATACTTTCTTACAAGGTCTGCAACACATAGGTCTTCACGAATTCCAAGCTCATTATGAATTATTTCATCATTAATTGATGTAAGAATAGTTACAGCAATAAGCTTAGTTTTCTTTCCCTCATCTGTAGAGTCTAATCCCTCTCGTGCTGCCTTCATCATTTCAATACCACCTTCGGCATGAACATTTGTTATATCAACACCAAGTTCTCCAATTTTTGCCATTGCGCTTTTTACAGTGTTTGGAATATCATGAAGTTTTAAATCTAAGAAAATCTTAAATCCATCCTTCTTTAATTCCTTAACTAGGCTTGGCCCTTCTTTATAATACATTTCCATACCGATTTTAATGTATGGATTTAATCCCTTAAAAGGCTTAAGGAATGTAGTTAAATCTTCCTTTGACTTAAAGTCACAGGCAATAATTACGTCTCTTTCCATTATTTCAAAGACTCCTCTCTATGGGCGTATCCAATAGCTTCTTCTACGCTATTAAATCCGTATTTTTCTAGTACAGCTGGTAATGCTTCAATAATTTTCTTTGAAGCATATGGATCAATTAAATTTGCAGTACCTACAGCTACTGCAGAAGCTCCTGCCATTAAGAATTCAAGCACATCTTCTGCATTCATAACTCCACCCATTCCAATTATTGGAATATTGACATTTTTATAAACATCATAAATCATACGAATGGCAATAGGTTTTAATGCAGGTCCTGACATTCCACCAGTCTTATTAGCTAAAAGTGGTCTTCCACTCTTAAGGTCAATCTTCATACCTGTTAAAGTATTAATCATTGTAATTCCATCAGCTCCAGCTTCTTCAACTGCCTTAGCAATTACAACAATATCTGTAACATTTGGAGATAATTTAACATATACAGGTTTCTTTGATACTTCCTTAACTCTTTTTGTTACTTCATATGCAACTTTAGGGTCAGTACCAAATGTAACTCCACCCTCTTTTACATTAGGGCATGATATATTAAGCTCAAGAGCCTTTACAACATCAAGTTTTGAAACCTCTTCTGCAACTTTAACATAATCTTCGACCGAGCGTCCCGCAATATTTGCGATAACCTCTGTATCATATTTTTCTAAAAATTTAAACTTATGGTCAAGTGCTGCCTCAAGTCCTGGATTTGCAAGACCTATAGCATTTAACATTCCACCATAAACCTCTGCAACTCTTGGAGTTGCGTTTCCAAGTCTTGGCTCAAGAGTTGTAGCTTTAGTCATAATTCCACCAAGAATTGATAAGTCATAATATTCTGATATTTCTTCACCAAATCCAAATGTACCTGATGCAGGAATTATAGGATTCTTAAGATTCAATCCAGGTAATTTTACTTTAAGATTAATCATAATTTACAACTCCTAACTCAAATACAGGTCCATCCTTACAAACTCTTAAGAATGCCTCTTTGTTTTCTTTTGGTTTTAAAATACATCCGTAGCAAATACCAACACCACATGCCATTCTTTGCTCAAATGATAAATATCCCTTCTTAATACCATAATACTTACGGTCTAAGAACTTAAGCATAACATTTGGTCCACATGCATAAAGAGTTGTGAAATCAATATGATTTTGTTCAATACAATCAATTACATTACCCTTCATTCCATATGATCCATCATCAGTTGCCACATAAAGAGTTCCATACTTCTTAAGTTCATCCTCAAGAATTACAAGTTCTTTAGTACGGGCACCAATGACTACATTTACCTCGCAACCATTTTCCTTAAGCTTTTTAGCAGCTTCTACTAGTGGTGGAACACCAATTCCACCACCTACTAGAACTACTTTATCATTTTTTATAATAGGAAATCCATTTCCTAGTGGTCCTAGGATATCAAGAATATTTCCTGCTTTCTTAGATGCAAGAATTTCTGTACCTTTTCCTACAACCTTATAAATAATTACAATGGAATCCTTTTTAACTTCGCTTATAGAAATAGGTCTACGAAGTAACATTGATTTATCTCCTGTTGATATATTTACAAATTGTCCAGGTTTAGCATTCTCAAATCCATGGATTTCCATTCTGTAAGTATCAGCAAGTATTTTATCATTAGATAATACTTCACCTATTTTATAATTCATTAAATTGTACCAACCTTCATTGTAATATCTTCAAGCACATTTAATAATGCCCTTACTGTATCAAGAGATGTAAATACTGTAATATTGTTCTCTGATGCAGTTCTTCTTATTGCAAATCCATCCTTATTTGACTTTGGTTCAAAGTCAGATGTATTAATAACATATGCAATATGTCCTTTACGAAGTGAATCAAGAATTTCTTCAGAACCTTCTGATAATTTCTTTCTTACTCTTGTCTTAATACCATGATCCTTTAAGAACTTAGCTGTTCCTGAAGTTGCCTCAATATTAAATCCAAGTTCATAGAATCTCTTTATAAGTGGTAATGTTTCTTCCTTAGTTTCATTAGATAATGTAACAAGGATAGTTCCATAATTTACAACCTTCATATTTGAAGCTCTTAATGCCTTATAAATAGCTCTATTTAATGATTCATCATATCCAATTGCTTCACCTGTTGACTTCATTTCAGGAGAAAGTAATATTTCAAGACCTTTAATCTTTGAGTTAGAGAATGTAGGAGCCTTTACATACCACATTGGTTGATCTGGTGGTAGACAATTAACTGGAAGATTTTGTTCTCTTAAGCTAATACCTGCCATACACTTAGTAGCAATTGAGGCAAGTCTATATTTAGTAGCCTTAGAAATAAATGGTACTGAACGAGATGAACGTGGGTTAACCTCAATTATAGATACATTATCATTAGGATCTACTATGAATTGAACATTGAATAATCCAATGATTCCAATATTTAATCCAAGTCTTGTAGTATAGTCTACAATTGTATCTTTAACTTTTTGGCTAAAGTTCATTGAAGGATATACAGAAATTGAGTCTCCTGAGTGAACTCCAGTTCCCTCAATATGTTGCATAATTCCTGGAATGAATACATCCTTACCATCACATACTGCGTCAACTTCTGACTCACGTCCCATAATATACTTATCAATAAGTACTGGTTGTCCTGGAGATGCAAGGAATGCATTTCCTAAGTATGCAAGTAATTGGTCATCAGAGTGTACAATTTGCATTGCACGTCCTCCAAGTACGAATGATGGACGTACTAGAACTGGGTATCCAAGTTCATTTGCGACTTTTACTCCATCAGCCTCAGTCATAACTGTAAGTCCCTTTGGTTGTGGAATTCCAAGCTTTAATAATAATTCCTCAAATAACTTACGGTTTTCAGCATTATCAATAGCTTTCTTATCAGAACCCATCATCTTAACTCCAAGCTCATCAAGCTTATCAGCTAAGTTAATTGCAGTTTGTCCTCCAAGTTCTACAATAACACCATCTGGATTTTCAAGTGTAACTATATTCATTACATCTTCAATTGTAAGTGGTTCAAAATATAGTTTATCAGAAACTAGATAGTCAGTTGAAACTGTTTCAGGGTTGTTATTGATTACTATTGCGTCGTATCCAAGATCTTTTAATGCCCAAATTGCATGAACTGTAGAATAGTCAAATTCTACTCCTTGTCCAATACGAATTGGTCCTGATCCTAAAACTATAACTTTCTTATTTTTTGAAACGATTGATTCATTCTTATGATCATATGTTGAATAGAAATATGGAACATATGCATCAAACTCAGATGCACAAGTATCAATCATCTTATATACTGGCATAATATCATGTTCTTTACGGAATTTAAATACTTCAGTATCCTTAAGTCCCATAATTCTTCCAAGGTATGAATCTGCAAATCCCATACGTTTTGCATCTTTAAATAATTCAATATTATTAATAAGATTCTTTCCTTCTTTTTTAAGAACACGTTCCATTAAAACAATCTTATGGAATTTAGTTAAGAACCATTCATCAATCATTGTTGCGAAATATATTTTCTTAAGTGGTACATCACGACGAATAAGTTCAAATATTTCAAATACTCTTTCATCGGTTGGAGTCTTAATAGACTTCATTAAATCCTCTGTTGAAACCGCCTCAAATTTCTTCTTTTCAGGGTGGTCACAACCAACCTCAAGAGAACGAATTGATTTTAAGAATGATTCTTCAAATGTACGTCCAATTGACATTACTTCTCCTGTTGCCTTCATTTGTGTTGAAAGTTCATGAGATGCTGATGCAAATTTATCAAATGGGAAACGAGCAACCTTAGCTACTATATAGTCAATTGATGGCTCGAATGCAGCTGAAGTATTCGCAATCTTTATTTCATCTAGGTTTAATCCAACCGCAATCTTTGCAGATACTCTTGCGATAGGGTATCCTGATGCCTTAGATGCAAGTGCAGATGAACGTGAAACTCTTGGGTTAACCTCAATTACATAATATTGGAATGAATATGGGTCAAGAGCGAATTGTACGTTACATCCTCCCTTAATATCTAGTTCACGAATAATACGTAATGCTGCTGTACGAAGCATTTGGTATTCTTTATTAGTTAATGTTTGTGCAGGGGCAACTACCATTGAATCTCCTGTATGAACTCCTACTGGGTCAATGTTTTCCATTGAACAAATTGTAATTGCAGTATCGTTATAATCACGCATTACTTCATATTCAATTTCCTTATATCCCTTAATTGATTTTTCTACAAGGATTTGTCCTACTGGTGATAATTTTAATGCATGTTTTGCAAGTTCATATAATTCTTCATCATTATCAGCAAATCCTCCTCCAGTTCCTCCTAAAGTGAAGGCTGGACGAACAATGATTGGGTATCCAATCTCATTAGCTACACGAATTGATTCTTCAATAGTTGTGGCAATATCAGATTGTAGAACTGGTTCTCCAATTCTTTGACATAACTCTTTGAATAATTCACGGTCTTCTGCTTGTTCAATTGCCTTGAAATCTGTTCCTAAAGCTTCTACTTGACACTCTTCAAGAATTCCCTTCTTAGCTAATTGAACTGCAAGGTTTAATCCTGTTTGTCCTCCAAGTGTACATACAATTCCATCTGGTCTTTCCTTACGAATAATACGTGCAACGAATTCAAGATCAAGTGGTTCCATGTAAACCTTATCTGCAATCATTGTATCAGTCATGATTGTAGCAGGGTTAGAGTTTACAAGTACAACCTCATATCCTTCTTCTTTTAGTGAAAGACATGCTTGTGTTCCGGCATAGTCAAACTCAGCAGCTTGACCAATTACAATTGGACCAGAACCTATTACCATTATCTTATGTATATCTGTTCTTCTTGGCATATTACTTCTTTGCCTCCTTAAACTTAGTCATATAGTTAGTGAATACAGAGAATAAATACTCTGAATCCTCTGGTCCTGCAGCTGCTTCTGGGTGGTATTGAACTGAGAATAGGTAATCTTTATCAATTCTTACTCCCTCAACTGTATTATCTAGTAAGTTTACATGTGTAATCTCTAGATCAGTTCCTTTTACTGATTTCTCATCAACTGCATAAGAGTGGTTTTGAGATGTAATTTCAATCTTATTTGTTAATAAGTTTTTAACTGCATGGTTTGAACCACGATGTCCAAACTTAAGCTTATATGTTTTAGCTCCACAAGCAAGAGAAATAATTTGGTGTCCTAAGCAAATTCCAAATATTGGAAGCTTACCTCTAAGTTCTTTTACAACGTTAATTGCGATTGGATTATCAACTGGATCTCCTGGTCCATTTGATAGGAATAGACCATCTGGTTCATATTCCATAATCTTATCAGCTGTTGTATCATATGGTACTACAAATACTGTACAATTTTTCTTGTTAAATTCACGAATGATATTTTGTTTTGTACCAAAGTCAATACATACAACAGTATATTTTGGATTTCTAGCTCTTGATACCCATTTCTTCTTTGAGCAAGCTCTTTCTACTTGATCATGAGCTGGCTTCCATTCATTAAGTTTCTTTAAGCATACATCTTCTGGTGTATCAAGTGGTGTAATTAGGGCTACTTGAGATCCCTCATCACGAATGATTTGAGTAAGTTCACGAGTATCAATTCCTGAAATCATTGGTCTATTAAAATCAGTTAAAAGTTCGCTTAGCGTTGAAGTATAACGGAAGTTTGATGGTTCATTACAATATTCCTTTACAACAAATGCTTGACATCCAATTGTACGTGATTCTGAATCCTCCTCGTTAACTCCATAATTTCCAATTAGTGGATAAGTCATTACAACTATTTGATCTGTATAAGATGGATCAGTCGCAATTTCTTGGTATCCAACCATTGATGTGTTAAATACTAACTCACCAATTGTTTCAGTATAAGCTGCCTCACTATGTCCTAAGAATGTTCTTCCATCCTTTAGGACTAGTTTCATATTATAATCCATAAATTATTTCTCCTCTCTTTATTGTATATAATATCTTTCCATAAACCCATTTTCCATCGTATGGGGTATTATGACCTTTTGAAACAAATGTGCTACTATCTATCTTATAGTGCGCATTTAAATCTATTATGGTAATGTTAGCTAAATTACCTACATAAATATCATGAGTTGGTAAATCAAATGTCTTTGCCATATCATGACTCATCTTATTTAATATTAAAGATAGTGGAACTTTACCACTTTTTACAAGTTCTGTATATAAAAGTGGGAAAGATGTTTCAATTCCTGTAATTCCAAATGGCGCTTTAATAAATCCTTTATCCTTATCCTCTTTAGTATGTGGTGCATGATCTGTTGCGATACAATCAACTGTACCATCAATTAATCCTTTTATTAATGCTTCTCTATCCTCATATGATTCTAGAGGTGGATTCATCTTCCAATTAGCATTAGTTGAATCTACATCACTATCTATTGATATAAGGTGATGTGGAGTTGCCTCACAAGTTATGTGAACGCCATGTTCTTTAAAATATTTTATTAATTCTACTGATTCTTTAATTGATGTATGACAAATATGTAGGTGACATCCTGTTTCACCTGCAATAATTGCGTTACGTGCAATTTCAAGCGTTTCAGTAATTCCCATAATTCCTGGAAGTCCTTTTTCATGAGAGGCCTTACCTTCATGCATAACACCAGAATATAGTAGGTCACGATCTTCACAGTGACAAATCATAGGTTTATTAAGCTCTTTTGCCTTCTTTTGTGCTTCATACATTGTAGAAGATTTATATACACCATTACCATCATCTGAAAATCCACATACATATGGCGCTATAGCTTCCATATCAGATAATGTATCACCAAGACCTGATTGATCATATGTTATACTTCCTGTTTGTATTGAATCTATTATGCTATCTTTTTTAATAAGGTTATTTATATATGTTATATTTTCCAAATTATTAGGCTTTGGGGTTATATTTGGCATTAGAAATACTGTTGTATATCCACCCTTTGCAGCTGCCCTTGAACCTTGATATATAGTTTCCTTTTTTTCTTGTCCTGGCTCTCTAAAGTGAACATGTGAATCCATAAATGATGGAGTGATTAATTTATCTGTACAATCAATCTCTTTTCCACCACTCAAATTTTCTTTAATGCATACTATCTTTTCACCATCAAGTTGTACATCTAGCTTTTTAAAATCATTATCTATAAATACTGTTCCATTTTTTAAAGTTATCAAACCAAAATACCCCCTAACTTCCAATACTTCTCTTAATAACGGCCATTCTTACATAAACTCCGTTAGTCATTTGTCTAAATATTCTTGATTTAGGGCATTCAGGTACATAATCATCAACCTCAACACCTCTATTAAATGGTGCTGGGTGCATAATTATCGCATTATCCTTCATTAATTTTACTCTTGCCTCATTTAATCCATATAACTTATTATATTCTGAATCTGTTAATGATGTATGTGCATCACGTTCACGTTGAATACGAAGCATCATTATAACATCCATTGTTTTAACACCTTCATCAAAATCAATGTATTCAGCTGTATCATCCATAAACTCCTTTGGTCCTGAAATATAGCATTTCATACCAAGACGCTCCATAACCTCAACATTACCATGAGCTACTCTTGAATGAGCAATATCTCCTACAATCATAATCTTAAGTCCATCAAAATGTCCAAACTCATCATATATTGTAAGTAGGTCTAAAAGGTTTTGTGTTGGATGGTTTTCAGTACCATCTCCTGCGTTAATAATTGCGCACTTTAATCCTTTTAATTCATTATAATATTCATTTTGTTTTGAACGAATTACTACTGCGTCACATCCAAATGATTCAAACACTTTTACTGTATCATAGAATGTTTCACCCTTACTCATTGATGAGGCTTGTGCATTAAAATGAAGTACCTTAGCATTTAGCTTCTCCTCTGCTGTAATAAATGAATACTGAGTTCTAGTTGAATTTTCAAAAAATAGGTTAGCAATAATCTTATCAGATAAATCAACTTTAAGTCCTTTATCTCTAAAGAATTTTGCGGTTTCCAAAATGTTCATTATCTCTTCATTTGATAACAGTTTTAATGACAATAAATCTTTTTTCATACAAACCTCCATAAAAAAAGCTCTTTGGTCAAAATCCAAAGAGCATAGTTATCCTTTTAATTGAACGTTTATATTATTAAATAAGGTTCGATTAATAGTCTCTCTGGACTATCTTAAATTCTCACTGCCTAGATTATACATTTTATAGCATAAAATTGCAATAAAAATTTTTATATTTTTACATTATATTTACGTTGAAAAAATTTAATTCAAAATTATCAAGAAAAAAATATATCTTTCATGCGTCCTTTATATACTTTTATTATATAATAAATAAATTACAAAATACATAGTTGAAATTGAAAGCGTTTTAGAGTATAATTTACTTGCAATTTTTATTTAAAGGAAAGGAATACGATAATATGAAGAAAAAATTGTTTTACCTATCTTTCGCAATGGGACTAGCAATAGTAAGCTTAGCTTCTTGTGGAAAGAAAAATGGTGGATCATCTACTAATAATAATGATGATACTAAACATTATACTGTAGATACAAATAAAACTGTATATAGAATCAAATTCTATGATGACCAATACGATACTGATAGTTCAGGAAAACTTCGTAAGGACTCTAAAGGAAATTATGTTTTTAATTTTAGTACAAAAGATACAACTACTGCAAATTATCTTGAACTAAATGCAGGAACTAAAATTGATTGGCTACCAACACCTACTAGAGAAGGTTATACTTTTGCTGGTTGGTATGTAGATTCATCTTTAAGTACAAAATTTTATTATGATGAAATGCCTGAAGGAGATTTAATTGCATACGCACGTTGGCAAATAGATAATGACGTTATTTATGTATCTCCTAGTGGAAGTCCTACTAATGATGGTTCAAGAAAGAGTAAATCTATGACTCTGTTTGAAGCATCAAGAGTTTATAAACCAGGTGCAAAAATTATTCTTGCTGAAGGAACATATAATGAATGTTATACAATTGCTTTCGGTAATGAAGGTAGCGCTAATGCTATTACTACTATTGAAGGAGAAGATCCTACAAAAACTATTATTGACTTCTCTCAAATGGAAGAAGCTGATGCTAACCAGGGAATAAAGATTTCTGGTAATTATCACCGCGTATCTAACATAACTGCAAAGGGTGCAGGAGATAACGGATTATTACTAGGAAGTTCTAATAATATTATTTCTAACTGTATATTTACAGAAAACCATGATACAGGTCTTCAAATTGGACGTACAAGTGGTTCAACACAACCATTTATTGACCAATGGCCTTCTAACAACTATATTTTAAACTGTACTTCTTACAACAACTGTGATAACGAAGGTGAAGATGCCGATGGATTTGCCGCTAAGCTTACTGTTGGATACAACAATGTATTTGATGGATGTCTTGCTTATTGGAATGTTGATGATGGTTGGGATTTATATGCAAAACAAGATTCAGGAAGAATCGGACTTGTTAAAATCTTAAACTGTGTTTCTTTACAAAATGGTAAACATTTAAATTCAGCTAAGTCTGGAATTGATGAATCATTTGAAGGAGACGGAAACGGATTTAAACTTGGAGGTACTTCTGTTCCTTGTGAAGTTATAGTTGATAACTGTGTTGCCGCATGGAACTTTGCCCATGGATTTACAGATAACTCAAACCCAGGACATATAACTATTTCTAACTGTACTGCTATCAATAACGGTGAATTCTCAAGTGATGCCACTGCTAACCCTAAGGAAATGGATAACTTTAATCTAAACCGTGATGGTTTAATTAATAATAAGAATTACTATTCTAACTTAATTTCATATTATTCTAGTAAGAGTAATAATGTATATAACGGATTTAAGATTACAGATGAAGATGTAATTAAACCAGGTAGTGATGAATTTAATGGTTCAATTAATGATTCTATCTTCCTTCAAAAAGGAAAATATTATAAGGCATCAGGAGCCTTATCAGTTCAATCTGGTACAGGATTCTTAGAGTCTGAAAAGAATGTTTCTGAATATGCTGACCCAACAGGTAAATCAAGAAATGCTGTTGATGATACAAATCCTAACAATTTAATTTCTGAACTTGGAACTCCAAACTTCCATACAAAATTAAGAAATGCCGATGGTTCATTAAATGTTAAATCTTATTGGAAAGTATCTGATTCAATTAGAAAAACAATTCAAGTAGGTGCTGATTTAGATAAGACATCTATTGATCAATATAATCATTCTTACTTAACTGATGTTAACGAAAATGAGACTGCAGAGGAATCTACTGCACGTGAAGTTCTAGATTCAATTGATTTAGCAGTTAATAAAGACTATATCTATAATGATATTTACTTACCTACTTCAATGCGTGGTGTAAAGATTAGTTGGTCTTCTTCTAATACTAACGCAATTACAATTTCTTCTGATGAAGTTGTAGTTGAAAATGGATTAAATTATACTTATGGTCTAATTGCCGCAAGAATTGATACTGATACTAAGGTTACACTTACAGCTTCAATTACTGTTGGAGATAAGACATATACTAAGACATTTGAAGTTACTTGCCAAGCACTTGAGCCAAGAATTGGTACAATTTCTGGAATTGATAACGTAACTCAATTAGATACTGAACCAGCTGTAAATATTGATTCATATGAAGTTTATGATTATACTTCTTCTAAGTTAGTATTAACTGCAGGTAAGGATTATACAGTTACAAAGACTATTCAATACACTAATGATTACTTAAGTGAAAAGAATATGCTTACTGCATCAGGTCTTACAACAGTTACTTCTATAAGCAATACTGGTACTTACCTAATTACTTACACATTTACTGTTAATGGTTATAAATCTATTACTAAGAAGAGAGTTGTAACTATTGTTGATGATAGTGATACATATAAAGTAACTACAGCTTCTGCATATCTAAATTCAGTAATTGATAACAATATTTCTATTACTGCTGATGCAAACTACTATGATGGTACAGTATACATTGCAGCTGTAGCCGCAGGTTCTACTGCTCCTTCTGCTGAAGATATAAAGAAGGGTCAATCAGAGACTACAACTATTATTTCAACTGCTACTTCAGTTACTCTTACATCTCGTGCATTTACTGCAAATTTACCTATTAACGTAAGTGAGACTGCATGTGATGTTTACATGGTAGTTGAAAACGCAAATGGTCTTGGTGTAGTTTATAAGATGTCAGGTATTGAACCTACTCAAAAGATTGATTCTTATGCAGAACTAGTTGCGGCATTAAATGAGGGAACTAAGGCATATGAACTTGCATCAAACATTGATTGTGGTGGCGCTACATTAACACAAGATAGTTCTTCTACTGCATTCAAGGGATACTTTGATGGAAAAGATTTCGCAATAACTAACCTTAACATTAATACTTCAGCTGAAGGTGGAGGATTATTCTATAAGATTAAAGGAACTGTTGTAATAAAGAATCTTAAATTACGTGAAGTTCATGTTAACCAAACTAATATTGATTTAAAACAATATGGAAAGACTGGAATATTGGTCGGATGTAGTGAAGAAGCTAACGCTACAATTGATAGAATATTCATTACTGATTCTTCAGTAAATGCTTACCAAAGAGTTGGTGGTATAATTGGTGAAGTTAAGGGAACTAAGGGTGCAACAGGATCTGATATTCCAACTGTAAAGATTACAAGATGTGGAATTTATACAGCTTATAGTAATGATGCTACAAAATATTCAATAAGATCTGCACTTGAAACTAAAGATGCCAATGGTAATGTTACACGTACATCAGGAAAGTATGTTGGAGGTATTGTGGCTCATCTTCAATATCCTGCAAACTTAACTATTGATTCATGTTATGTTAAGGAACCAATTTACAACTATAACCAATATTGTGGAGGAATTCTTGGACGTGTTGACCCACAATCAACTGAAGCTAAAATAACTGTTTCTAACTGTATATATGGAGGTTCAATTGTAGGTTCTACATATGCTGGAGGTATTGTTGGAGGACGTTCTTCTGGATTAATCACAATTGTTAATAACGCAATGATTGGTAATGCAGGTGGAGATAAGAGTGGTATGATTGTTTCTAATAACCTATGCCAAAAGAAATCTATTGGTGGCGTAAATGTTTACTCAATTAACGAATATACTACATTTGAAAACAACTACTATGGCCTAGCAGATTATGATCCTGATAATACAGATTATACTTCTAGTGAAGAATACATTGCAGCTGTTACTAAGAACAATGAATGGTATGGAAACTATGTATTAAATTCTGCATTAATCACAAAAGAATGGTATGAACAATACATGGCTACATTCCTTGAATCATTCGAATTTAGTTATATAAATTATCAAGTTCAATTCAAATTAAAGAAATTAAATTAATATCAAAAAAGCTTCTAGTTATCTAGGAGCTTTTTTCTATATTAATATAGTACATAAAAAAAAGAGAATCTAAGTTCTCTTTTTATTTTAAATCTATAAAAGATGTCATCTTAATTGCTGCTTTTTGACCTTTAACAATGACTCCAGCCTTCTTAGATGCCTCATCTTCTGCTTCAACCATAATTCCTAGGCAATATGGCACGAGTTTTTCTTTCTCAGCATATTTCTTAAGTTCTTCTATTTTATAATTTGCAAATTTTGCAGTATTAGGAGAAATTGTTACATGTTCATAAACAGCCATTTTCTCACCAAGTGGGCTTTCAAGAATTGCGGATACAGGAGATGTAAATGTCTCAGCTGTTCCAAGTATCTTATATCCTCTTTGTTCTAGTGCCTTAAGACCAATATTATTAGCATAAATATAAAGTTCTTGTGGGAATGCGACCATAGAATTATTAAATCCTTCAACTTCAATATTAAATAGTCTATGTTTAACAACTATTGCTTCTGCAATGTATTCAATATCTAATAATAAATCCTTTACATCAACTTCAACATTGTTTTTAATATATTCACTACATGCATCTTCACAACCATCCATTGCCTCAAGTACAGCATCTTCCAAATGATGTGGAAGATCAAAGACAATACCTTCAAGAACTTCTTTCTTAGATAACCAAATTCTTCTATTATCAGGACGTACAACCTTTAATATGTTCATCTCACAAGCTTTACCAAATAAATATGCACATGCCTCAGCTGAATCAGCTGGAGCTTTCTCATCAAAAATTGTTGAGAAAATTAAATCTACATTCTTCTTATATGTATCATCAAAGAAGGACACTCTTGATATTTTACCAGGGTTATCTAAATAAAATAATATTTCTTCTTTATATCCTTCTAAAATTTCTTTTTCCATAAAATAATCACCTATGCCTATTATATCAAATTAATAATGAAAAAAGAAGAGATAAATCTCTTCTCGCCCCATATTCTAGCAAACCTTTCGGTAAAGACTCCATACTAAATGCTAGATTTTAGTATCTCCATCCCCAATCATTTACGACAAAATTCAAAATCACTCCTACATAATTTTTTTCTATGTCTGATTGGTAAAGTTTTATAAAAACTTATACCATTATTGTACACTAAAGCGTTTTCATTGTCAACACTATTTTTGAAAGCGCTTTTATGCTATTAAACAAAAAAGAAGCAATCCCCTCTTATACAATCATTGCTTCTTCATCATTTAAATCTGGTTTTTCTTTAATTTTAACCTTATTAGTTTTAATATCTAGGAATGTATATGTTTCCTTAAGTGTGGCATACTTACCCATGACTACATCTATACAAAATAATTTATCAGATACCAAGGTAATAGTGCCTTTTTTTATTTTTATTTTTGTTCGATCCTTTACAACCAATGTTACATTTTGACCAACTAGCTCATTTAAACCATTCTTAATGTGTTCTATGTCTTGTGTAACAACACTCATTTTTGACACTGTGCCGTCACTTCCTTCTAATCTAATTATACCACAAAAAACTTTTTTTGTCTAAATCGAAATTCAAGAAAAAAAGTACCCTATAAGGGTACTCTTGAATATTAATTATTAAAAACATAATGACGCATTGTAATAGTATTTCCTTGATATGTAATATCAAATTCATTTACCGCATCAAATTTAGCCTTTGTAAGCATTTTAACACCAATTTCATGTGCAACAGGAATATTTGCGTTTATTTTCTTCATTCCAAGTTCTTTAGAAATTTTCTTCATTGCGCTAATAATTTCGTTAGCGTATCCTTTACCACGAGCTTGTTCAATAAGTCCTACAAATATTTCAACGCCTTGTAAATCTTCATTATATTCAAATCCACATTCCCCGATTAATAGGCCTTGTTTTGTAAATACTCCATACATAAATCTATTCTTTTTAATATCTGCATCTTCCTTATATCCTTCTAAATGATATGCAAATAATCTAGCACAATCATTACCTCTAACCTTCCATTGTGCAAAGTTATCAGTCCAACCTTTATTTGAAACTAATTGAACTAAAAATGATTGATAATCATCTCTATTAAACTCACGAACAACTATATTCTTTTCTTCTACTTTAATCATAAATCTTTATTCCTTTACTAAAAATCCTATGGTATGCCCGGTGGGACTCAAACTCACGACCTTAGTCTCCGGAGGACTACGCTCTAATTCAGCTGAGCTACGGGCATAAATCATTAACATAATTATACCAAAATATAGGTTTTAAGTAAATAAAAAAGGTGGATTTTATCCACCATTTTATTACTTTAATCCAAACTTTGCCTTACATGCCGCAACAATAGCCTCTACTGCCGCATCTATTCCCATATCTGAATTTATACAAATATCATAATCATTAGGATTTCCCCAATCACGTTCAGTAATAAATTCATAATATTTCTTTCTCTTACGATCATTTTTTTGAATTAACTGAATTGTTTCTTCCTTTTTCTTAGGGGCATTATAATATTTTATACATCTTTTAATCTTAGACTCCATTGGTGCGTATACAAATACCTTTAATAGTGAATCTGCATCATCTGATAAAATATAATCAGCACAACGTCCTACGATAACAGATGACTTAGTGGCAGCGATCATTTGAATAGTCTTAAGTGTTGCCATATAAGCTTTTTGTGAAAGCTCCATATCAAGTCTTGGACTATTAGTCATAGTTGGAAAATAGAATCCTGCATCCTCATCATCAAATTTTTCCATATCAATTGGATTGATTCCATATGATTCTGCCTCTGTAAGAATAGTCTTTTTATCATAAATAGGAATATTTAATGCTTCCGCGACCTTTGTCGCAATAAACTTTCCACCAGAGCCATATTCTCTAGCAAATGTTATAGTAAAATTCATAATATCCCTCCTCTTTTATAATTTTACTTCTCTATACTTAAATTATAACAACAATAAATATAAAAAACAATACAATTGTATAATTAAATACCTAGTTTTTTATATAATTTTTTTCTATTACTTCTTTTAAAAATTAAAATTAAAAATTTATGAAATTTAGTAAAAACAAGTCTTATTATATTAATCACCACAAGTATTGGCCATAATATAATAATGTTTCCGACTTTAGGGAACTTAGATAATCTATATCCTTTATTTAAAAGAAATACTTTAGACATAAAATGAGAAAATCTATGTTTCTTAACTTGAGTAATATTTAAATCATTATTATGATAACCGTGAATTCCGTATTTTTCCATATAATCTATAAAATACATTATATCTACTTTTATATATTCATCAAACTTAGTATCAAACAAATAATCTAGCACGTTTAATATATTATTGTATAAAACCTCAAGTTTTAATGTTTTCATATAGGAGTGAAGTCTGGTATAATCAATATCATTATTCTTCATCATATAATAAAAATCCATCATATATCTAATTCCTGCGCCAAACAAAAGATGCCTTGCGAAATGTGTTATTAAAAATGCTAAGTGGAATGTATTATCAAGTTTATAATAAGATTTATCAACAAGTATAGCTTTATCAAAAGGATTTTTAAAAAAGCCTATTTTATCATCTGCGTCATCTAGCATTGCGAAATGAAGTTCTATTTCTATATTATCATAATAAAATACTACATTATGTTCTGAATCATCTGCCTCACTTTTAAATCCATTATTCTCTAATGCTTTAGAAGCTCTACTTAAATCACTATATTTAATAAAAACATCAATATCTCCCATAGTTCTTACCTCAGGGTTTGGATACATGCCTTTAAGTTCAGTTCCCTTCATAAAAAAATATGGAATATTATATTCATTAAAAACATTTTTAATATTATTAATAACATTATTAAATCTTTCATTAGTTATACAAGCACTTATATAATAATTTTTATATTTTATATTAGATGTCGTTATAAACAAAAGTGGTAATAATGTTTGTGACTTAATAATTTTAAGCATATCATCATTAACATCATCTTCTAAATCTTTGTTTAGTACATAAGCTTTTACTAAGCTTCTACAGTCCATTATTACTCCTCCATTTTTATTACACTATCGTTTAAAATATTAAAATCTCTATGTGTAATATATATTAGTGTCTTATTCAACGATTTTAGATTATTTATAATAATCTCTTCATTATCCTTATCTAGAGCTGATGTTGGCTCATCAAGTAAAATAATAGGTCTATTTGATGCGATAGCTATCGCAATCATTATACGCTGAATTTGACCCATTGATAAGCCTTTTCCTTTTTCGCTAAGTATTGTATTTATACCATTTGGCATAGATGCTATTTCATCTAACATATTTGCCATTTTTAATGCGTTATTAATTACATCTATATCAGATGTATTTGAAAACATTTTAAAATTATCATATATAGAACCACTAAATAAAATATTTTCTTGACTAACATATGCGAAGAGGCCGATAGTCTTATAAGAAGCCTCATATTTGCCTTCTTTTGTTGTAAACACAATTCTTCCTTTGTTTGGCTTGTTAAAGCCTAAAATAAGGGATAATAGAGTTGATTTACCTATTCCTGATGGACCACTAATTCTAATTGTGTCTCCTTTTTTAATATGAGCATTAAGATTATTTATAATATAATCCGAATCATCATATTTATAGAATAATGATTCTATATCAATAGATAGGAAATCATCTAATGAATTTTTATCTATATCTATTTTATCGCAATAGATTTCACTAATTCTTTCCATTGATGCCTTACCCTTATTAAGTTTATTAATAAGTGGTGAAATTGCGACAAATGGAGAATATATATTTGATAATACTGCAAGTAGGGCTACAAGAGATCCATATGATATTTTATTTTTGGCTATTAAATAAGCGCCAAGAGTTATCATGAATACATAAATTAATGTAGAAATTCCAGCTACTACTGCCTGGGAAGCATATGTCCATCTATTACGAGATCTTCTTTTTAAATAAGCTTTATTATTTAATCCCATGTAATATGATGTGGCATTATTATATGCGTTATATGATTGAATAAGCTTTGCTTCATCAATACTTTCAATAACAAATGATGATGCATATGAATCATATACTAATACATCTTTATGTTTGTTTTTCATAAAATGTGAATATAATTTAGCGCATACTGCCATTATTAAGCCAAGAATTACAATAGGCAATAGGAAATATTTAGCAGAGCCTATTAATATTAATAGAATAACCGCAAGAATAACTCTTGAAATAGATCTTATAATGTTTGGGATTGCGTTAATATATGCTTCACATATATTATCTATATCGCTTACAAAAAGGGCTTCTATTTCTCCTCTATGATATTTAGAGATAATATTTATATCTTTACGAATTAAGGATTCATATAATTTATTCCTTAAATCTTTTTGTAGTTTCAAATCAAACTTAGAATATAAAAGATTATATAATAATCTTAAAATAAAAGATAATACACCAAATACTATCATAATAATAATGTATTTATTAAGTTTATCGTATGAAGCATTAGCATTTTTATATATAGAATTAGCTTCATCTACTATAAATTTTGCGATATATGGCAATATTAGAAATATTGAGGCATTAAGTACCGCTAACATTGATAGTATTATAGTATATTTCTTCTTCATATTAAAATAACCATCTAAAGAATAATCTTACAATTCCAATTCGTACTAAAAATTTATAGAATTTATATCTTTTTGATTTAAGATTATATTCTTTATTACTATCCTTTCTTTTAAATGATACAAGTATTGCGATTACATCACTTTGTGATATCATTTTCTCAACTCGATATTGATGATCACCAACGCAACAAATAGTGTTATCCTTACATACCTTTCTTACTCTATGCAAGATGTATGCATTAGAGATAGGCCTTTTATATAAAATTATATCTCCTTTTTTTATTGGAGTTTTAACTCTATCAATAGTTACTATATCACCACTATGAATTAATGGCATCATTGAAACTCCTTTAGAAGGGAATGAGAATGTTAAACCTTTATCTAAGGTATCTCTAATGAGTGGCTCCATATCACTCATTTTAATCATTATAAATTCCTCTTTCTTTTAACGCTTGAACGAATTCTAATACATCAGGACGTAATACACTTTCTTTTACGTCATAATCTTTAAGTAATAAATTAATCGTTTCTTCTAAAGTATTACCACTATCTAGATATTTATAAATATCGGCACCGATTTCATTAATATTAAATATTTTATTCATTTCTACATTTGAGTTAGTTGTAGGAATTATCATATAATCCTTTCCTACTTGTTTTAACATAAATCCTTTATTGATTGGCATTTTTGTCTACCTCTTTCTTTAAAATATTTACTGCCTCTTCTGATATAGTGCAAGAAAGACTATATAATTTAAGGTTAAGTAATGCATCTACACCCTTATCCCAAGTCTCTTTTGCGTCAAGATAAGGTAGTCCTACTTGATGTAATAAAAGTTTAAAAGCTTTTATAGAAGATATTTCTTCTAATTTGTTTTCTTTTGCTTGACTAATAAATACAATGTATTTTAGTTCTGTTGGTATATTATTATCTTTATGGTGTTTACCAGACCATGGAGAAGGCCATGCGATAACCTTACCATCATCTACAGTAATTAAGTTTTTATCATCATTTATACAAATAGCGTTTGTATACTTCTCCCATAATCTTCTTTGTGTTGATTTACCAGTCCCAGATGGAGCTGTAAAGGCTATACCAATTCCATTATAATTAATTATAGAAGAATGGAATAGAATACCATGTGCATATTTTACAATAAGATCATTAAGCGCATATTGGCATAATAAATATTCATTTTCTTTTGATGTAGGATATAGTTTAATGTCTTTATCATTAAATACCACATATCCGCCACTATTAACTTTCATAATTCTTAAGTGATTAGTTTCATATAAATCATAATAATCGTTTGATGAAATTAGATTATTTAATTCATAATTAAAATCTTCTTTTAAAGATATTATATTAAATTTTGTTTCTGAATTTGTTTTATAATTTTCTATATTTGGCAAATCATATAACAATTCTATATTAATGCCTAAATTTGCGATATTAATTTTCATATAACCACCTATTATATTTTATCACAATATAGATAATAAATTAAGAAAAAAAAGAGGAAATCTAGGATTCCTCAAAAAGACTAATATCCATAACATCATTGCCATTTACATCTGCAGATGACATAATAGCCACATCAATTTCAATAGTCTCATCTTCTATTATAGGTTTATTATATTTTTTCATTATTCTTTATATCCAATCTTAATTAATAGTTAAATTTGTATGAGTTAGTTTGTTCAAAGTTACCACTAACTCCTTCAATGCTTGCGGTAAATGTAACATTAAATTCAATTCCTGAATAATTTATTGAATTATTAAATCTAAATGAAACAAATGCATAGTAAGTATTTTCTTTAGCTTGAGCTGATGTAATAACATCACCATCAATAGTTAAATAATCATACAATTCTCTATCTTTGTTTTCATATGTATTTAATACTTTTCCGTTTAATTCGATATTACCACTATATTTAACGCTAACATCGGATTTATCGCTAATATTATTAAGTTCGTATATAAAATATACAAGTTTCTTATCAGTTCCATTAACTACTACATTAGTATCTACAACGTCTTGAATAGTAGTAGTTGCGTTTAAAGATACATTAGTACCATCAATTTCTTCATTAACTGTTCTATTTGTAAAAGGATTTTGGTATGATACCATTCCTAAGTTGTTTGTATCATCTGTTTGGCTATAAGTTCCATCAAAAGAATATATACCATAGATAAATGCAGTTGCGTTTTCAACACTTACATGATATGTTCCTTTAGATAGTACAAAAACAAATTTTGAAACATATTTTTTTACATTGTTTGATGAATACATTGTGTTAATAACATTATAAGTGTCATCTTCACTTGATTCTACCTCTTCACAAACTAAACGCTTAGCCTTTCTACTTAGAGAAGACGCATAAATTGTAACTGTTTTTACTGAATCTAAAGTAAATTCTATATAATTTGTATTATCATTATAAGAATATTCGAAAGGTACTTCATAGTCATCTAATGTATTGTAATAATTAGAATGCATTAATGAGTTAATAAAGCTTTCACTCATATCAAAGTGATTCTTATATGATTTTTTATCAAATGAAAACTTTGATAAGTTAAAATCATTTTCTTTATCAAATTTTTTTCTCTTATTTTGAGATACACCAAAGGTATCTATACTCTCTGTCGCATAAGTTTCTAAATCAGCAGTAGTTAAACTAGTTTCATTAGAAGATTCATTTTCAGCGCTTGTATTAGCGCTAAACGCAAAAATTGTAAAGCTCATAACTAATAGGAGCATCACAACAAAAAAAGCAATTTTTTTCATCGTCTGTTAACATCCTTTTCTCTTCAATATTGATAGACGCTGTACCCTTCTTTTAGTACAATTGGGGTTACAAAGCCCAACATAAGCGTAAACTATCTATTTAACATTATATTCAAATAAAAGAGATTGTCAACACTTTTTTTATAAAAATATTGAATTTGGCCTAAAAATATCGCTCCTAGCATTAAATTATACATCTGATTTTAGGAATGTATGCTTTTTTAAGATATATTCTATACTTGCGTGTTGGCTCTTAAAATAAAAAATCAGGATTTATTTTATCCTGATTATTTATTAACATCTTTTACCTCTACGTCTATTGCGTCTTTATGTTTGTTTGTTTCGCTATCATTAATTCTTGATGCCTTATCTTTTGAGTATAATATATCAATAATTCCATTAAATATAAGAATAACACCTAAAACATAATACAATACTTCTTTATCTAGGAATAATAGAATTCCAACTACAACATATAAAATTGCTTCTACAAGTAGTATAGTCTTAGTTAATGGTAATAATGCTTCTTTAATTAAGGTTGCACGAATTATTCCATATATTAAGAATAATATTCCTGCAATAATTCTAATTGCTTGTGCGAACGCACCTGCAAATATAATTACTAACGCTCCTACTAGGATTCTTACGACATCAATTATAATTCCTGCAGAGCTATCACTTTTGAAATCTTGAAATAAATCAATTGAAGCTAGTACTACAACAAAAACTCCAATAGCTAACGCAGCCCAACGTATTACATCACCTTTAAATATAATTAAAACAATGCCAAGAATTATATTTAAGATTGGTGAGAGGTACAATTCAGCTTTACTTTTATTAATATTCATAATTTAATCACCAAAAATATTATAACACTCTATTAATTTAATTACCATTAAAAAAGTGGTATTTCTACCACTAAAATTAAATATTTTCATTTTTATATATTTAAGAACTTTTTAATATTTGTAAGATTATTTAAGGTATCATTATAACCTAAATCATAATAATCTCTAAGTTTATTAAGATCATCTTCAAGTCTGTTAATTACAATACTCTTTGATGGGGCTATAACAAATATTTTGTTTTCACTCTCGAGCTTTTGAATATAATCCATATCATCATTATATCTTTTATTTGTTTCTTCCATTGCCTTAATAAAGTTTTTATATTTTCTATACGATAGTTTAAGCATTGCGTCCCCTCGTTTAGATGTATCTCTTCTATAAGTCATAGGGCGAGTACCTACAAATATAATTTTAGGGTAATTATTATCTACTGCATATCTTATTGGAAGTTTTGTTGCACAACCTCCATCAAGATATTTTTGATCAACTATTTTTATAGGTTCTGATATAAAAGGCATTGATGAGGATGCTTTCACAGCTTTTATTATTAAAGAATTCTTATTAGTAAAATATTCAGCCTTACCAGTTCTAAGATTGGTTGCGACTGCAATAAATTTTCTTTTTCCATCATAAAGGCGGTCATAATTAAAAGGAATTTCTTTATCTAAATCTGTAAAATAAAAGTTAGAATTAATAAAGCCTCCATGTTTTAATAAATTTCTTTTACCAATCCAACGCTTATTAAATCTATGTTTTAAATCGCAGTAAACTCCTCTTCCTCTATTACCCGCAATATAATTCATTCCATTTAACGCTCCTGCAGATACACCTACTACATTAGTAAGGTTGATATCATTATCCATAAGGCAATCAAGTACACCTGCAGTGTATATACCTCTAAAGGCTCCACCTTCAAGGCATAATGTGCCTTCTATATAATTTGTACTTGCGTTAGATATTTTTATTTCATTAATTTTTTCATATTCTTTCATATTTTTTCACACATCTTTAATTTTTATTTTCATCAATATATTTAGCAAGTGCTATAGTATTTGCGAGATTTAGAAGTAATACTAAATCATCATTTTGCCACATGCGTCCTGTATTTACTGAAGCCATATCAGCTCTTAGTATTCCATATGTTTTACCATTTGTTTTAATTAGAAATATAGCTGAAGCATATACTCCTTGTTTTCTAAACTCATTATATAAAGGAGTTGTTAGGCTTGCATTTGCACTTACTGTATTTTCAATAAATATTCCATTAGTCATATAAGGTTCTACCATAGAAGTTTTATACACAGAATAAACTCTATCCTTATATAGTGGTTGGAAGTATTCATATATCATTTCATTATTATCTTCTAACGCTAAATGATCTATTAATAAATATGCACCTACAAAGTTTATTGCTGATATAATTTTTGAAGGTAAACTTCCTTTATTAGATGTAAGTATTGTAAATACTTTTTGATGAAGATTTACAGGTGAGTAAATTTTTTCTCTAAATGTTTGAAGTTTAATATCAGCATGTTTTTCAGCTAAATATATTATAAAACAATTTCTTCCCTTAACTTTACCTCTATATAATGCCTTATCGGCTAAGTTAAAGAGATCATCAATATTTGTAGTATTCATAGGATATCTAGCACATCCTATAGAATAAGTTATTACAATTGAATCATTTGAAAACTCCAAATTAGCTGATGATTTTAATACTTTATATAATTGTTGCCATAAATCATTATATTCAACTGTGTTTGGGTAAATAAAGACAAACTCGTCTCCACCATATCTTCCTACATAACCACTATCACCAACTATTACATCAAATGATTGTGCGCATTTCTTTAATACTTCATCACCTATTTGATGACCATAATTGTCATTTACAAGTTTAAAGTTATCAATATCAAGGATTGCGAATGAAAAAGGTATATTTTCCTTGATTAAAGATTCTGCATACTGCATTATAGATTCTCTGCGGTATATTTGTGTAAGTTCATCAATAATATCTAAAGGTTTTAAAATACTATCCATAATATCACCCACATTCAAAAGTTTTTTCTTCCTTTAAAATATTATACCAAATATATCCCTATTTTACAAATAGGAGAAAAAAAGAGGCCATGCCTCCTTATTTTTTTAACACAATTCCTGCCTTAAACGCAGGAGCTACTATCTCACCTGATAATAAAATATAATTATTATTTACAGGATCAAATGAAATTGCCTCAAGCTTTACTGGGTCAATTTTACCATTTGTAAGAATACTCTCATCTGCTTGAATAGCTACAATTTCAGCAATCACATGAAAGTCTTCATCAATAGATTTTACCCTACATTCAAATGTAAGAGGGTATTCTTTAAACATTGGTGCCATCACATTTGGCGCTTTAACTGCTGTAAGTCCTGATTTTTCAATTTTATTAGGCTCATCAGCACCAGATACTATTCCTACATAATCTGATTGTACAACTGTTTTCTTAGTAGCCACCGCAACTGTTAACTCTTTATTAACCTCTAAATTATTAGTAGTTTTATGCATAGCTAGATTTAATAACAATGTATTATAATCATAAATTGATACCCAAGCTGCAGTCATTGCGTTTGGTTTAAGATTTTTATCATATGTACCTATAACAGATACTGCAAGTGGATAAAACCAAGTATTCTTTTTAAATTCCTTCATTTTAAAATCTCCTTTGTTAACTTGATTTTATTATACCATATTAGAATATTAAATGTTTTCCCTATACTTAAAAAATGATATAATTAATAGTATGAAAGAGGTAGCAATATGAATAATGAAATTAAAAAAATGTTTGAAGAAATTAAAGAAATAAGAAATGATAATCACTTTTTTGATGTATCGAATGATCTAAACACATTTACATTAAATCTTGATCTTACAAAAGGGCAAATCTATAGAGATTATTCTAATAAATCGTTAATAGATTCAAATGTTTATGACTATATTGAAGAAACATATGATACTTTGTATAAAAGCGGAAGGAAATTTAGATTAAATATAATTTTCCCCGCTGATATGGATGAAGATGAAAAATCTAAAATAATCAAACTTTTAAAAATACATTATTCTGTTCAATATGAAAAATGTAATAAAGAATTTATAAAGACTAATATACGTGCTTTAATATTGCTGCTTTTTGGTGCACTTCTATATGCATTATATGCAGTAGTACTTCACTATACTTCAAATAGAATTGTAGATTCTATTGTAGAAATATTTGCATGGGTATTTATTTGGCAATCATGTTTTGAGTTTTTCTTCACTAATGCACAAATAAGAAAAGATAGAATATATTATCTAAAGTTATACAACATAGTGTCTTTTAAATAAATTATATCTATTTGTATAAATCACTACCATCTATATAATTGAATTGTTCAAGTCTCTCATCTTGATTAGAAGCATTTATAAAACCTATTTTATTAATTTTTAATCCCTTAATTAATTTTATTTGGCTCTCTTCTAATATCATTTCAGAGACTTTAATATTTGATTTATAATATTTGCATTCATATATATCATAATAATCTTCAAATTTTAATGCTACATCGAACTCACCGTTATTTTTAGTTACAGGATTATCATAATAAAATGTACCTATATCTAAAATTCCTTTAAGCATACCTTTTTTAGCTTCTAGTGAAAAATAAGTTCTACATATTTCTTCAAATCTATGAGAAATAAATGTATCAATTGAATTTTCAATATAATTTGAATAAAAAGTATTTGGGCCAAGTAATTCTAATTGGCTCTTATTTTTATAAATATATGCATAATAAAATCTCAACAAATTATCATTAATTTCATAATATGCTTTTTTCCTATCTTCTTTTTGGTTAATAGGATAAACTTTTTTTACTATTTCCATATCAAGTAATACATTCAATTGTTTACTTAAAAGGCCATTATTATTAAGACCTAATTTTGATTCTATTTCATTATATTTTTTCTTACCATTCGCAATCGCAAACAATATTCTTTCTGCGTTAACACTATTAGATAAATCAGACATCAATAAATTTTCAGCATAATTAAAAATTGTACTATTTTTATTTAAAATAATATCAATTATATTTTCTTTCAAAGTCTTATTCTCATCAATAAACGAATTTATAAATGGAGAGCCTGAAAAGACAGAATAAAATGCTATTTTATCATAAGGATTTAAAGACTTATAAAAAGATGATATTTCAATATAATTTAATTCATTTAGTTTGATAATTGTATTAAATCTACCATATAACGCATTCTTTTCTTCTAACATACTTTTCATCATCCCGTTATGAGAACCGGATATATATAGTGTTATATTGGTTAAATAATTATCAATAATACTTTGAAATATTGAATCGATTGTTTCACTTTTTTCAAAAATTTTCAAATATGGAAATTCATCAATAATTATATCTAGTTTTAAATTCAAAGTATTTAAAAACTTAAATACATCTTGAAAAGAGTCAAAGTTAATTTTATAGTTAATAACTTTATAATCTATCAAAGTATCAACAAAATTTAAAACATTGTCCTTTAATGTTGATTTTATACACTCATAATAAACGTATTTTCTATCTTTCAAAGCTTCTTTAAGTAATGTAGTTTTACCGACTTTTCTCTTACCATATAACATTAACGCTTGATTTTCTTTATTTGAAAATTCTTTTATAATCTCTACTTCTTTTTCTCTTCCGTAAAACATATTATCACTCCTTTTAATGAATTCGAATTCACTGAAACCAATTTCATTAAAACATATTCAAAAGAAAAAGTCAATATTTCTATATGTATGATAATTGACTTTTTTTAATAATCTATTTATTTCTTTTAATAATTATAGGCTTTTCTACTACTAATCCTTGTTTTGCATTCTTCTTACATTTAACTAAAAATACATTTGAATATTTTTTGTTCTCATCAAATACAAATTTAACAACCTTTGGTATTAAATTACATCTTCTTAACTCTTTTATTACATCATCCATTCTTGATGTAAGATATAAAAAATAAAGAGTTCCATTATCTATTAGATTTCTTGAAATAGATTCTATCAATTCTTCTAATGTAAATATTGATTCATGTTTTGCAAGATTTTTATATGAATTATTACTTTTATTATTTTCCTCTGTTTTAAAATAAGGAGGATTACAAATAATAACATCTACAGGTTCATCCTTGTAAGTTAAAATGTTTGCTTCCTTAAGCGTACAATAATCTATATTATTTAATTCCATATTTTTTCTCGCGAGTTCAAGTGCACGGGTATTTATATCAATACCTATCATTTTTTTAGGATTAAAGCGCGAAGCATATAATAAAAGTGCTCCAGTATTTGTACCCATATCAAGTACTGTATCATTTCTATATACTTCAACAAATTCTCCTAAAACTGTTGTATCACTATTTATTAAAAACATATCAGTATCCTGATATATTTTAATATCAGGATGACCTTCTAAAAAATCTGTTCTAATCATATATCTTTATCCATCCATACTATTGTGAGCCATGATTCAAATTTAAATCCTGCATTTTTTATTTCACCTATAGTATTAAATCCCATTTTCTTATGAAAATTAATAGATTTAATATTATCTTTTGAAATGCATGATATTATTTTTTTGAATCCTCTATTATGCGCTATTTTTTCAATTTCTTTATATAATTTTGTGCCTATTCCCTTGCTACCTTCTCCAGCTTTTAAATAGATTGATAAATCAGAGGAATATCTATATGCACTTCTTTTACTAAAATAATTTAAGTAGGCATATCCTAATACCTCGTTATTTTCTTCATATACTATATATGGAAAACACTCTTTAATTTCATCAATTCTTTTACTCATATCTTCATATGATAATATTTTTTCTTCAAATGTTATTGTAGTATTTTTTATGTAATAATTATAAATATCTAATATTTTATTATAATCTTTAGTTTCTACTTCTCTTATCATATTTATCGCTCCATAATTATAATAACACAAAATGAAACTTTTTATTTCCATTTTTTTCTAATAAATACTATAATAGTATATAGTTTGTGAGGTATATTATGACACTATTAGATAGATTTTTAAAATATGTAAAAATAGACACTATGTCTGATGATAAAAATGATATGAATACACCATCTACTAAAAAGCAGTTTGATTTAGCATATGTTTTAAGGGATGAATTAAAGGACTTAGGATTAACTAATATTATAGTTAATGAATATTGTACTGTATACGCTACTCTTTTAGCTAACGCAAGTGGTTATGATAGAATTGGCTTTTTAGCACATATGGATACAATACCTGAAGTATCTGGGACAAATGTTAAACCAAATGTTATAAAATATGATGGTGCACCTATTAAACTTGGGGATACTGATAGATATTTGAGTGAAGATAAATTTTCATCTTTAAAAAATCAGCATAATCACACACTTGTCACAACTGATGGTACAACAGTTCTTGGTTGTGATGACAAAGGTGGAATCGCAATTATTATGCAGATGCTTGAGGATGTTATTAAAAATAACCTTCCTCATGGAGAAATACATGTAGCATTCACACCTGATGAAGAAATTGGCACAGGAGTTCATAAGTTTGATACTTCTCTTTTTAAAGTTGATTATGCTTATACTGTTGATGGCGGAGATTATAAAGAATTTTCTTATGAAACATTTAATGCCGCGCAAGCTTTAGTTTCAATAAAGGGATTTGATATCCATCCAGGTTTCGCAAAAGGCAAAATGATAAATGCCTCAATTGTCGCAATGGAGTTTAATTCATTATTAAACCCTAATGAAAGACCTGAATTTACTGATGGTTATGATGGTTTTAACCATCTAACTTCAATTGAAGGTTCAATTGGTTCTGCTACTATGCATTATATTATTAGAAACCATGACATCAATTTACTTAATAATCAAAAACAAGAATTTATAAATGCAAGAGATTTCTTAAATAAAAAATATCCAGATTCTGTATCTGTTACATTTAAGGATCAATATAAGAATATGAGAGTCTTAATTGAAAAAGATATGAGATGTGTTAATAAAGCACTTGAAGCTTATAAAGCAAATAAAGTTGATGTATATTGTAGCGCAACTCGTGGTGGTACTGATGGTTCACAATTAACATTCATGGGAATTAATACACCAAACCTTGGAACTGGTGGATATAATGAACATGGAGTTTATGAATATGCTGATATGTATGAAATGAATAAAATGCTTGAGGTAGCAAAAACTATTGTTACAACAAAGTAAAGAAAAAGGAGCGTAAACTCCTTTTTTTTATTGTAATCTACTTCTTTCCTCTTTGTATTTATTCGCTATTTCAAGAATTTTAGGATCTCTCCAAAATTGATAATATGGGTCGCTATATAAATCTATTTTTAATGCTTGATTTGCAAAATCATCAAACAATCCCCCACAATCATCCCAACGTTTTTCCAAATCAACCATTGATAATATATAGCCTACTAAATCATATGGATCATATTGATTTGGAATTTTAAATTTCAAGCCCTTATAGTGTACAAAAAAATATACATAATTGATGACATCAGTTTCTGTTTTACAACAATTTCTTAAATATTCATCAAAATCAGCATAAACATCGTCCCAACTATACTTTGCCAAAATTTCATTGGCTAACCTATCTAATTTGTTGAATTCTTCAGAACTTGTTTTCCAAAAATCTGAGCTAAACAATTTTTTACATATATTTAAATCTATTTTTTTCACTTTTTCTTTCCTCCT
>CAZJAM010000006.1:0-2234 GCA_964544095.1 uncultured Anaeroplasmataceae bacterium
CATTATTTTTATTTAAATTATATACTTTATATACATTTGCCAATTCTATCATATTAATTAAATACTCCGTTAGATGCGCTAAACTTTAAACTTTTACTTTCTGTGTAATTCTTTCTAGGCCATTTTGCATCTTTAAAAACTGTAGCCGTAGTCTCAATAGTAAATGAATATCTATCTATAAAATCATAATTAGGGACACTATAAATTGCATACATCTTTTTGGTAATAGAGCCAATATTTGGTGAAATCATTGCCCCATTTTTCCATTTATTAAAATGATAATTAAATTTAATTTGATGTTTTAAATCACCACAATCACTATCATGATCTTTTTCAATAGATAAATTTATATTATTATAATTTTCTGTATAACCAACTGATAATGAAGCTTCACCTTCTAAAGTTAATCCATTACTATATCCACCACTAATTCCAAGACCAAAATTCTTTGATGCTGATCCTGTTGCTTCCTCTGAAGCAGTCGTGCTTTGAATAAAAACAGATTTATAAATAGAATTAAAATTAAGTTCTATATCTAAATCCTTATTTCTAAAGAAATAATATTTACCTTGTTTTCCAACTGATGATATTTGACTTTCTATTAAAATAACATAATATGCAGTATAAGTATTATCAGTGTTTTTTATAACTACTTTATATGTTGCCGCCCAAAGAGAAACAGTTCCATACAATGTATCTTTATTCGAATATATTCTTTGAATACCAGAATCTTTATCAGAAACATATGTAAGATTTGTTGTATTATAACCTTTTACTAGAGCAGTTGAAGATTCTGCATTTATTCTTTCAAAATTCGAACAAATTAAAAATATAAAAAGTATAAAAGTTGACATTATACTTCTTTTAATGAATTTATTCATAATCTTTTCCTCCTATATTTTTGGGGAGGATTCGAGGATTATGCGCATTAGTAAACTCTCCTTCGTCCACCCAATAATAATAATAATAATGAGCTTTGTCAAGAGTAAAGTTAGAAATTCTTTGAATTGCTTTCCTTGTGACGATATCAGTTCTTTCATATTTTTAAAATTAACATTTGAAGCATGCTTCTTTTCAATAAGTCTTCTAAATGATTTTAAAATCATTAATATTCATATAAATAATGTACCAAATCAAAATTTCATATCCTATTATAATTTTTATCTTTATTATGCTTTGCACATAAATAGCACATATATTTTTGAGTTTCCCCAAAATTGAATAAGGTCCTAAAAATGAAGAAATCCATGACTGTAAAATTATGGATTTTTGAGTTCTAATATAATGAAAAAAGAGCTTAAAAAAGTAACAAATTAAAAAATGGGGAAACTAAAAGCACATATATTGTATTTACTATTAAATCCTTAAATGATATAATAAAAGTATAAATGGAGATGCTATTATGGCAAGTGTAAATGTAACAATTAGGATGGATTAGACTGACAAGAAAAACGCTGAAAAACTATTTTCTGATTTAGGTCTTACAATGAATGCAGCATTCAATATGTTTGCAAAACAATCTATTAGAGAACAAAGTATACCTTTTAAAGTTACAAAAAATACTGATATCCAATTTATGAATAGAAATATGCTTGATGAATTATCTGATAAATCAGATAAAAAATATAATAAAGCTTATAAGGAATTAGCAAAATAATGTTTTATTTTACTAAAGACGATATCATATATCTTCACACTAAACTTATTATTAAATTTGGTGGAAGCGATGGTATTAGGGAAGAAGGAATGTTAGATTCTGCTCTCTCTACTCCACTTCAAACATTTGATTCATCGGATTTATATTCATCAACTGTAGAAAAAATAACCAGACTATCATATGGACTTGTTATGAATCATCCATTTATAGATGGTAATAAGAGAATTGCTGCTAAAGTCCTAGATATTGGACTTTCTGCAAACAATATTACTCTTTATGCGACAAGTGATGAAATGATTGAATAATTTTTATCATTAGCATCATGCAATATTGAATATCAAGATTTTTTAATTGGACAAAATCGCATATTAATTAAATCCATCAAGAAGGCTCAAACCTTCTTTTTCCTCTAAATCATAGCATTAAAAATAGCAGTACTTCTACTGCTATTTCTTCTTTCTATTACAAGCAAGATCTATCTTTGCCCTTACAACGAATTATTAAGTGACATAATATATTCCAATTATGCAACAATCATTCGTTTTTATTTTAAATGGTGGACCGTTAGGGACTCGAA
>CAZJAM010000006.1:2334-57434 GCA_964544095.1 uncultured Anaeroplasmataceae bacterium
CCCTAGACCCAATGATTAAGAGTCATTTGCTCTACCAACTGAGCTAACGGTCCATAATACAAATAATATAAATTTTAAATGGTGGACCGTTAGGGACTCGAACCCTAGACCCAATGATTAAGAGTCATTTGCTCTACCAACTGAGCTAACGGTCCATTTAAAATAAAGCTGTATCTTTACAGCACGATTATTATTATACGCTAAAAACTAAGATTGTCAACAAAAAATAATAAAAAATGTTAAAATAATTATAGAGGTGAAACCACATGAGACTATATAAGTATGTAATGATGTATAACAATATGACAAAAGCCGAGTGTATAGCGCTTTTTAATAAAAATCTAATACTTGTAAATGATGTAGTTATGTCTCCTTCTTATGTAGTAAAAGATAATGATAAAATTACAGTATCAAAATTTCTTATAACACCTCTTAAAAATAGATATTTTTTATATTATAAACCAAAAGGTATTTTATCTACCTTAGGCAACACTAATGAAAATCTTAATAATAACCTTAATCTAGATTTTAAAGTAATTCCTGCCGGAAGATTAGATAAAGATAGTGAAGGATTACTGATACTTTCAAATGATCCTCTTTTTATAGATTCTATTATGAATTCAATAGATTTAATTGATAAGACATACATTCTTACACTTAAAGATGTTATTACAACAGATTTCACAAATAAATTATCTAATCTTAAACATTTAGATGGAGTACCATTAAAACCCTTTAAATTCCAAAAATTAGACAATCTACATTTATCTCTTACAATTTGGGAAGGTAAATATCATCAATGTCGTAAAATGGCACTTTTATGTGGTAATAAGGTCGTTGAACTCAAAAGAATCAAAATAGGTAAATATAATTTAGGCGGTATGAAGCCTGGTGATTTAATTGAAATATCTCCAAGATAACACTTGGAGACATTTCATATTGAATAAAGTCATAAATAACTTTTTTGCTTTTAAATTAGTATTAAAACAACCGCTAATGTAAGTTCACACTTATTTTTTGAGTTGATGAACTATGTTTGAAACTATTGTGGAACCTAAGTATTCACTATTTATTTTAAAAGTCTCTTCATGACTAGTGGACCATAACCCATAAGATGAAGCGCTTGGTGTTGGACTTAACGTAAATCCTAAGTAATTATCTACTTGATCCGTAATAAATCCTTTTTCTTTAAATGTATTTAATTTAGAACTACCTATATACATAAATGTTACACCCTTAGATACTAATTCTTTTATTTCAATGTAATCTTCTTCATCTAATACTACATTTGATAATCTATCATTTACTACTAAGAATTCATTACCATTAAATGATGATTTATCAATTCCATTTATATATTTATAATTAACACCATCTCTAAAGGTGATTTCATCACCATATATTACAAGTGATACATTATTATCATTCATAATCTTTATGTTTTTATCATATGAATCACCATCGTATGTTCTATTAATACATCCATTTGTAAAAAACATAAAACATATTATAATTACAAGCGCTAGAGCTGATATTAATATTATTATACTCTTTTTACTCATCTTTTATTCCTCTCTTATAACTATCATTGGCTTTTTATTTGATAATCTTATAATTGGTATTATTGAAGTTAAAATAAAAACTAATAATATAGATGTTGATACTATTAATACAGTAGGTAAATCAAAATAAAGCATATTAAATGGACGTTCTGTTATATTATTTATAATCTTAATATTTACTATACCTAATGTAATGCAATACATTATAAATCCTATAAAAATAGTAATTATAGCTAGAAGCATAATTTCCCAAATAAATAGTTTAATAATGTCTTTATTGCGAACACCTAACGCTTTCATAATTCCTATTTGTTTTTTAGATTTATCTATTTGTGTAATTACATAATTTAATATTATGAATACCGCAACAATTATAAATATTATTAGTATAACAATTATGAAATTATTTATTTCTTTTAATACATCTGTTGAATCATTAATAAAATCTATATTTGTTTCATCAAAATGAATATCTTTACTTAATAATTTTTTAATGTTTTTTGTATTAAACCCACCAACTATAAAATAATCTGCGAATAAAGAATCTTTATAATCTGATAATATGCTATTATAGATATCATTTGAAACATATACATCAGAATTATCATCATCTATAATTCCAACTACTTTTACTCCATTATTAAAATATTTATATAAGTTAATAACATCAGAATAATATCCACTATAACTATCAAGACTTAAATCTTTATATGAATATTCTTTATCAATTAAATAATCAATACTACCAGTTAGAATTACATCACTTGCGTATTTAGAAGATACTACTACCTCATTACTACTATTTGGCATTCTACCATATAAAAGTTTTGTACTATCTACTTTGTTTATTGTATTATAAGTTAAAGATGTTTTGTAATAATAATCGTTTTTACTATAATAATAAAAGTTAGATGCTTGTAAATTAATTCCATCATACGACTCAACAATCTTATCTTTTAGACTCTCTTTTACATAACATATTTCATAATTATATTTCTTCTTGTTCATGGCAGCGGGTCTTTCAAAATCATCATTCAATTTATTAGATAACTCATAAGATTCAAAATCTGTTTGTATTATATCTTTTATAGTAAATGTCATATCATATAAATCTATAGTATCATCTTTTTTAACAATATATAAAGATGCAACATAATCTGTTATAATCACTTCATTTTCTTTTAAATCATATACACTATCATCTACAAAATGACAATTTATATTACCATACTTTTCACCTTTTATTATTTGTGTTTCAGATACATCATGAATAGATGAAAATTCTTCTAATAACTCTTCTTTTAATAAAGGGCCATTATAAAGGCTTTTCCATTGTGTGTTATCAAATTTATCTGTATAAGTAATATTTTTATAAAGTGTGAATGAATTCAAATTATATTTATCTATATAATTTCCAATTACTATATCGGATTTGTAATTTGCAAGATAAACAAATAAAAATAATAAGAAGAACGTTAATGAATAAAATATAGTTGATAAGATATATCTTAGTTTATTGCTTGATATAGATTTCTTTAAATATTTGAATATTACCTTATTAGGTAATTTATCTATTCTATCAACTTCTTTTATTTCAATGTCTTTTAATTCTTTTTTCTCTTCTATTTCTTTTTCTATTGATAGTGAATATGATTCATTACTATTTTCTATAAATTTTAATAAATCATATTTATCTGTACTAGATGATAAAATTGTATTATTTTTATTATCTTTAACGTAATACTTAGTAACATAATTAATTTTATCTTCAATTACTTTACCATCTTCTAATTTAATAATTCTATCAGCATATTGACAAGCTGCCATTAAATCATGAGATACTATTATTACTAAATATTTTTCTGATAGCTTTTTTAATAATTCATAAATGTTTTTTCTAGAAACTTCGTCTAAATTTCCTGTTGGTTCATCAGCTAAAATAACACTAGGATTTTTAACTAAAGCTCTTGCGATCGCAACTCTTTGTTTTTGTCCTCCTGAAATTTCAGTTATTTTTCTATCTTTCAGATCATAAATATCAAGTTCTTTCATTATTTCATAAACTTTGTCATAATTTTGATCATTTTGAAGATTTAATGAAAATAAAATATTTTCTAGGACATTCATGTTTTCAGCTAACAAAAAATCTTGAAATACAAACCCGAAATAATAATTTCTTATTTTATCTAATTCTTCTAATGTAGAGTTTGATATATCTTTGTTGGAAAAATAATAATTTCCAGCCTCAAAAGTATCTAAGCATCCTATAATATTTAATAGTGTACTTTTACCACTTCCACTTTTACCTATAATAAAATTTAAGCCTACTTTATCAAATTTTAAATCTACATTATTTAAAGCTTGTACTTTGTTATTATATATCTTATTTATCTTTCTTAACTCAATCATTATTTTTCCCCATTTTTTGATATATTTAAAAATTTAAATTGTTACATTAGCAGTACAACTTGCGTAATGACTACATGTATCCATCCAAAACCTTGCATGAGAATTCATTGTTCCATAACGAGTATATATTGAAATATTTTGTTTTACATTATTATAATAAGTTAATACTGTAAATGTGAATAATTGAATATTTTCTTGTTCTGCATATTTATAACGTTTCCAATCAAGACGCCAAATTGATTCATTTAAATTAATTCTAATATCAACTTTCTTATTAGATGTAGATGAATAATTTGTTATATCAATAGCTTCATCAGTGTAATTAACACTACCACTTATTGCGCCACTTGGCCCTGAAGTATCAACTCCAGCTTGTATTCCTACTGAATATGATGTGTCTTCAACACTATATTTTGGTGTTGATGATAACAAATTACTTCCATATGCAAGTGAAGCACTAAGTTCACATTTACTGTTATATCCATATTCACTCCAGTATTTTCTCTTCCACAATACTTTTTTAGAATATTGTGCTTCTTGTGGGCATGTTTTTACAGCAGTTAAATATGTTATTGCATATTTACCTTGAACAAGTTTTTTCGAAATAGCTTTTCCTTGATAAACATATGTAGTACCTATAGTTTTTCCGTTGTATTTTGCTTCAACGCTTTCCTCTTTTATCCAAGTCACATTAAAAGCATCTTCATCAATTGAAAATCCATAAGCTTTACCTTCAACATTTTCATTTGCGCTTAATTCAGCATTTCCGCTTTTGGCAAAACAAAGTGTCAAAATGAAAATAAAAGAAAATGCTAAAATAAATTTTTTGATTATTATTCTCATAATCTAGTCCTCCTATTTTGTTGGGAGGATTTAGGACTATGCGCATAAGTTAACTCTCCTGCGTCCACCCGATAATAATAATAATAATAATGGACTTTGTCAATAGATAAATTTAAATTTATTTAAAAAATTTAGATAATTATCACCTAGTATAACTAATTCAAATTTACAACAAAAATAGCCACTTTTTTTAAAAGTAGCTATGTTAAATATATATTTATTTGAACTTGTTAATAAGACTTCCTATACCTTCTATTTCTATTTTAACTATATCGTTTGGTTTTAACAATTTTGGAGGATTAAATCCCTTACCAACACCAGAGGGAGTTCCTGTAGATAATATTGTGCCTTTCTTTAAAGTTATACCTTGTGATAATTCATTTAACATGTATTCTATTGAAAATATCATATTAGATGTATGATTATGTTGTCTTAATTCACCATTAACATATGTTTTTAATTCAAGATCAGGATATCCTATAAATTCATCACGTGTCACAAGGATTTCTGAAATAGATGTATAATCATCAAGAGATTTACCAAAATAAAATTGTTGATGAACTCTTTGAAGATCTCTTGCTGATACATCATTTATTATAGTATATCCAAATATTGAGTTTAATATTTCTTCTTTCTTTGGTTTATATAAATCTTTTCCAAGAACAACACCAAGTTCACCCTCATAATCAGGTTCATTTGTAATATCAAGATGAAGATTTAATATATCTCCTGAAGTCTTTGCTTCACTACATCTTTTTGAAAAATATACTGAATGTATTTTTTTATCATGATCTAAATCTGCATCAAGGCATTCTTGTTTATGTTCATAATAATTCATTCCTGCACATATAATATCTTCTTTGGGATGTTTTATTATCGCATTAAATTTAACTAATGATATATTTATAGGATTTAATAATTCTAGTTTATTTAAATCACATACATCATAATCAGTCATTAAATCAATTAAATAATTATATTTTGTAGGATATATTAAATCACCCTTTAATACCCCTATATTATCAATTCCATTATAGTTATAATTAATAAGTTTCATAATATCATTCCCTTCAAAAAAAGACTAGAAAACTAGTCTCTTTTAATTAGTCAATAAGCATTGCCCAGTCAATGTCAGCTTTTGAATCTGGTGCATAGAATAAATCTTTTAATGATGAAGATGTTTTAAATAGACCTTCAACAAATAATTTTGCGACCATAAAAGCGCCATCAAAACGAAGATGTGAACCATCTTCTTTTCCATCTGGATATGTGTAATACATACCTGCAGGGAAAATCATATGGAATTTCTTTGTTTCTTCTTCGCCAAGCTTATTATATAAATCTAGTGTCATTTGGTTTAAATCTATACATACTATATTATTATCTTTAGCGAACTTAAGCATTGCTTGTGGATATCCTTTATGTGTATCCTTACATACACCATTTTCAAATTTACGTCTTGAAATAGAAGTCGCAAGAATAAATGTAGCCTTCTTTTCAACAACTTTATCATAAAAATACTTTAAGTTTTCTATATATGTAGTTTCAGGATATGTTCCACGTGCAGGGTCTTGAATTTTTTCATCATTATGTCCAAATTGACATATTACATAGTCCCCTTCAGATAGATGTGATAACACCTTATCAAATCTACCCTCATCAATAAATGATTTTGTAGATCTTCCATTTTTTGCATAATCATGAATTGATACATCTTCATGTGCAAATAAATGTAGTACTTGTCCCCAACCTTGTTGTGGGTATGTTTGGAAGTTATTATATTGCATTGTAGAATCACCAATCATATAAATGTTTTTCATATTATATCTCCTTATTTATTACTTAATTTCTAATATTGATTCGACTGCATCATCGAATTCTTCTGTATTTGCTTCTTCAACCATTCCCTTATCAAGAATATTTCTTTGTTCAGGGTCAAATGGAATTGAACCAAGTGGGAATGTATGATAGGTATTGCATAAATCATATAATGTAGAATCACCATTATAATAAATTGCTTCACCACAATGTGGACATTTAATATATGCAAAGTTTTCAATAATTCCAATTACATTTAATTTAAGCATTTCAGCCATTTGAACAGCTTTACCTACAATCATATGTACAAGTTCTTGTGGAGTAGATACAATTATTACTCCTGAAATTGGAAAGTTTTTAAATACAGTTAGCGCAACATCAGATGTTCCTGGTGGCATATCAACAAATAAATAATCTATATCTCCCCACATAGTATCTGAATAGAATTGTTGCAGTGCATTAGCTAAAACTGGTCCTCTCCATACTACTGCATCTTCTTCATGTTCTAACAAAAGATTAATTGAGACAATCTTTATACCATTTTTAGTCTCTGCAGGAATTAATTTTGAATCTTTTGTACCAGTTATTTTATCATGTATACCAAATGCATGTGGTACAGATGGTCCTGTTATATCAGCATCAAGAATACCAACCTTGTATCCTCTTTTCATCATAGATACCGCAAGCATAGCAGTTGTAAATGATTTTCCAACCCCACCTTTACCAGAACATACCGCAATTATATGCTTAATATTATTAGTTGGTAAAGTTTTAAAGTATGGTGAGAATTTATCTTTAATTTTTTCATCTATAGTTTTACAATCACTCATATTTATACCTCTTTAATTCAACATAATTATTATAGCATAATAATTCGTTTTTGAATTAAAAAAATGGCCTTACGACCATTTAATTATTACTTAATGTTGATTAACGCAATATAATTATAATAAATTTGGAAAGAAATTTTTAATTTTTTCAAAATATTTATCACTACATCATTTTAATATTATGATTCTATTGCATATCCATAACCATATCCATCTATATTTACAATTTTTACGATATAATCATCTGATAAATTCATATCATAATCATAACCTTTTAAATATATCGCATCATCTTCAATTTTTACCATATCTTGGTTCATACATTTATATAGTTCTATAATGTCCTCATATTTAAGAAGAGCTGGTTCATCAAAAATAAACCATTGCGATAAAAAAGCAGAATATTTTGTTTCTTTATTTTTTGATGTTATAAAATCTCCAACATCAGAAAGTATCACCCTAGTGTTGTCTATATTACTATAATATTCGGTAGCCATTGTTGTAAGCCAAATTTTATCATCTGTAATCATATATTTAAACGCTACATCATCTTTTACTAAATATCCATAAATATTATCATTATCATCATAAAAAGTTAATTTAGAATTATAATACTCTGATATTTTAATGTTACTTTCATAAAATTCATATGAGTCAGACATAGAATATACATGACAATTATCATAGGGTGCTTCACTGGTTTTATGCATTTCTTTAACTTTAGTTTTTCCTAGTGATAATTTTACATCATTATATGATGATTCTATATATACCTCAGTCTTTTTATCATAAAAAATAAAAACTAAAGTTGTGGCTAAAATGACTCCTACAAGTATAGATACTATTGATATTATTATTTTTTTCATATGCCTATTCCCTCACTTACTTTTTAGACGATATTGTTAATTGATGACCATTTGTTATATTTCCTACCTTATCTTTAAATACAATTGATCTCTTGGGGTTCCCCCACCCCTCATTTACAATATAGGCTTCTTTAGTTTCCTCAAATGATTTAAGCACATTGTTCTTTTTATAATATATTGTAAATGTAAATGTAGTATAACCACATACTACAACTGCATGATTAGTTAAAGAAAACATTTCAGGAACACCTTTATTCAGTGATTTATTTAATTTCTTCTTTATGTGGTACCATTCAGTATTACCATATCTATTAGAATCGGCTAAATCATAAGCTAAAGATAACAAATTATTTATCATCCCATTTGTTGTGCCATCATTTCTTGTCGTAATTTTTTTATCTATTGCCTTATCTAACAATTCACAATAAAAATTAACTTCACCATTATCATCTATCTTATTAAGGTTATCATAATTATCATAAAACATTACAGTGCTTACCGCCGCAACCACTGAACAAGTCCCTTCTGTTTCAACGCCATCATTTTTATAAGCTTTATAGGATTTATTTAAATCAAATTGGCTATAATTTTTACATTCATCAATTAAGAATTTATCTTTTTCTTCTACTATTATACTTCTAATATTATATGAAGAATAATATGTATCTCTTATATATTTCTTTATATCGTAATTGCTATAATAAACAACATCTTTTGATGTTCCACATTTATATTCACCTATACTTTTAACATCTATCCCAAAGAATGTATAAGTGATAATAAATCCCATTAATATAAATAATATGTATTTTTTCATTTAAATCCTCTTCTAGATGAAATAAAGATTAATGCATATTTTCAAACTCTCTTTTTTCACCTACCATAATAATAATAATAATGGGCTTTGTCAAGACTTTAGTGTTGAATTTTTTTGAACTTTTATGATGCTTATTTGTTTTTTTATATATAAAAATATTAACGATAAGAAAAGAATTAGATTAAATAAAAAAGTTCCATAGTGGAACTTTTCATTAATTATTATTACCAATTTTATGAACAAATATAAAATCAAGTAATAAAATATTTTATATTAGTTTCCTTCAGGCATAGCCTCTGTGTATGTTAATGTAACATCAATTGTATGTTCTACACCATTAGATTCGTATGTAATAGTTAAGGTATCTCCCTTTTCTGCATAATATAAGAATTCAGAGATATCATAACCGTGATATACATTAATTACTCTATTATTAGTAGTAGCGCCTTTATTAAGCTCAAGTTTTGTAATTATATCTCCTACTGCAATTCCACTACCATTAAGTATGCTAGTTGAATTAATTGTATTGACTGTAACCTCAGACTTTGTATTATACATATTAGTTTCAGGGTTAATATATGCAGTAGAATTTTTATCTTGTGATACAATACCTAAATATACTTTTTCATTAGAAGTAGATCCAGTTTTTTCATAGTTTGTAACAACGTGATAAGCAATTGGCTCTACTGTTGATACAGGCACTGCGTATTGTAATCCTTCAATCCCCTCTTCTTCCATCTTACAATCAACTATACCAATAAGTTCACCATATTCATTATAAACTCCACCACCAGAGTTTCCAGAGTTATTTGCGGCATCATATCTTATAGATCTTACTGTAGCATCATAATCTGAAATTTCATATGAACAATTATATGATAATAATGAAAGTGTTCCTTCTGCAGCTGATAATCCTTGACCTTTATTATTACCTACAGCATATATTGATTCACCAATATATAAATTATTATAAGTTCCAAATGTAACTTCACTTACCATTGTGTTATCCTTTAATACATCAGAATCATCTATTTTTAGGATTGCGATATCATTTGAAATATCTCCTCCAATATATGTAGCCGACATTGCCTCATCGCTTCCATACAAATAACATGATATATTAGTACAAATTCCATTATCTGAAGTTGAAGTAGATTCATAAATCATATGGAATGCAGTAATAATATATGCATCTCCTTCAGTTGTATCAATTGAATAGAATACTCCACTACCTTGGTATGTTTGTTCCTGTGTTGTAGTTTGTTGTCTTCCAGGACCAAAACCTGTTTGTGTAGTTGTTACTGTAAATGTTGTGACTATTTCAACTGATTGCATTAAAGATTTATTCATATAGTAATCAATACTATAATTTTCACCCATATATTCTTTTAAAAATTCTTGATAAGTACCTGTATAATCAGTATTTTCTAAAAGAGATTGATAAATACTATAGGCTGTCTCTGTTTTGGCATCCTCTCCATCACTTCCATCAGTTCCTTTAAGAGAAGCTAACCAATCTGATTCACTTCCATCATATCCATTCGCAACTGCTATATCATAAGCATTTACTACCTCAGTATCAGAGTTTTTACATGAAGTAAGTGAGAAAATGGATGCAAGTGCAATAGATGTAATTCCTGTCATAATTGTAATTTTTTTAAAAGCGTTTGTCATATAAATATACCTACCCTTCTTTATTTTACAACCATATTATAGAAGTGAATTTTTCTAGAAATATCATATAATTATGTTAAATTATGTTTTTTAAGCATTAAAAAAGTCCAGTTACCTGGACCTTTAATTTATTCCTTATCTTTTATTTCATCTTTCTTTAATGAATCACGGATTTCTTTTAGTAATAATACCATTTCTTCATCAGTTGTTGGCTTTGGTGGCTCAACAGGTGCAGGAGCTGCCTCTTCAGCAGGAGCAACTTCTTCAGGTTTAGCATTCTTAGCCTCACGACGTGCCTTAAGATTTTCTTCATAAGCTTTACGTTTAGCTTGAAGTGCTTTAAAGATTTTTATTATTGTGAATAAAGTTAGGGCAATAATTAAGAAATTAATAATAGCTTCTATAAATGATGACCAATCAATATAGAATAATTTTGAATAATATGATCCATTAGGTCCTAGAGTGTATGCAGAAGCTGCAGCAGTTTGTGCTTCTTCGCTTAATGCATTAAACTCACTTGCACTATAAACCTTCTTTGAAGCCCAAAGAATTGTATATAATCCTTGTCCTCCTGAAACATATGATAAAATAGCATTTACAAGTGGCATTAAAATCTTATTAGTAAGAGCTGTTATTATTGTATTAAATGCTCCTCCAATAATGACTCCGACAGCCATATCTAGAACACTACCTTTAGAAATAAATTCTTTAAATTCAGTCCAAAAACCTTTCTTGTTTTCTTTTGACATAATATCACCTCACGACTTTCTATTTTAGCACATTTATATTACTAAATCAATTATAGTAATTCTCTTTCCATTAATCTATCGATTAAAACAATAGAGTTAGTTGCAAGAGATTTTTTAACGTCAATAATTCTTTGATTTGATGAACCTCTAAATCTTAATGAAATATCTTTTAATTCTAAAACAAATGGTCCATCTACTAATACATCTATATATGATAACATCTCTTTTGTATACTTAGTGTATACCATTCCACCCTCTTGCATATCAGAATCCATTAAATATCCAGAATATGCCCAAATATTTTTATTAGGACAAACCTCTTTTACTCTTCTTAAGAAAGGAATTAAACCCTTTTGATTTTCTGGTTCAAATGGATCTCCTCCAAGTAATGTAAGACCTGCAATATTTGGATCTTTTAATGATTCAATAATTTTATCTTCAACATCTTTTGTGTATTCTAGACCATACATAAAATCCCAAGCTATTTGGTTAAAACAGCCCACGCAGTGTCTTCTACAACCAGATACAAAGAGTGAAGTTCGAACACCTTCACCATTCGCTATATCAAAAAATTTAATATTTGCGTAATTCATTATTAATCACTTACTTTCTATAGATGTAATTTTCTTTCAGAAATCTCTTGAGTTCTTCCTTGATTCCAAAATTGAGTACCAATATATCCACAAGTTCTTCTTGCGACGTTCATCTTATCTTGGTCTCTATTATGACATTTAGGACATTCCCAAACAAGCTTTCCTTCAAAATTTTTAACAATTTTAATTTCACCATCATATCCACATACCTGGCAATAATCAGATTTAGTATTAAGCTCTGCATACATTATATTATTATAAATATGTTTCATCAACTGTAATACTGCAGGAATATTATTTTGCATATTTGGTACTTCTACATAAGAAATAGCACCACCTGGTGATAGTTTTTGGAATTGAGATTCAAATGTAAGTTTACTGAATGCATCAATATCCTCACGCACATTTACATGATATGAGTTTGTTATATAGTTTCTATCAGTTACACCTTCTATAATTCCAAATCTCTTTTGTAAGCATTTCGCAAATTTATATGTAGTTGATTCAAGTGGTGTACCATACACACTAAAATCTATATTAGTTTCTTTTTTCCACTTAAGACATGCGTCATTTAAATGTTTCATAACATCAAGCGCAAATGGAGTAGCTGAAGGATCTGTGTGTGATAGGCCTGTCATATATTTTACACATTCACAAAGACCTGCATAGCCTAAAGATATTGTAGAATATCCTCCATATAATAATTTATCAATTTTTTCGCCTTTTTCAAGTCTCGCTAATGCGCCATATTGCCATAATATAGGCGCTACATCTGATGTAGTACCAAGAAGTCTATTATGTCTTATCATTAAGGCTTTATAACATAATTCCAATCTTTCATCAAATATATGCCAAAAAGTATTAATATCTTTACCAGATGAAAGGGCAATATCTACAAGGTTTAATGTGACTACACCTTGATTAAATCTTCCATAATACTTTTGTTTTCCATTTTCATCAATATATGGTGTTAAAAATGATCTACACCCCATACATGGATAACATGCCCCATTACCATTCTTATCAATTTTGTTTTCAAACATAATTTTTTCAGAAATATAATCTGGTACCATACGCTTTGCAGTACATTTAGCCGCAAGTTCAGTTAAATAAAAATATGGTTGATTTTCTTCTATATTATCTGGTTCTAAAACATAAATTAATTTAGGGAATGCTGGTGTAATATATACTCCTGCTTCATTTTTAACTCCCTTAAGTCGTTGTTTAAGCATTTCTTCTATAATTAAAGCAAGGTCATGCTTTGTTTGATCATCCTTAACCTCATTTAAATACATAAATACAGTTACAAATGGAGCTTGTCCATTAGTAGTCATAAGTGTTACTACTTGGTATTGAATAGTTTGAACTCCAGCACGTATTTCATCTAATACTCTTTTTTCTGCAATCTGATTAATCTTATCATCTGTAACACTAACCCCTGCATCACGCATTTCTTCATAAACATTTTTTCTAAGTTTTTCACGAGAAAGCGCAACAAAAGGTGCAAGATGGGATAATGTAATAGATTGTCCTCCATATTGACTTGAAGCAACTTGCGCAATAATTTGTGTTGCGATATTACAAGCAGTTGCGAATGTATGAGGCTTATCAATTTTAGTTTCTGATATTACAGTACCATTTTCTAGCATATCAGAAAGATTTACAAGATCACAGTTATGCATATGTTGTGCAAAATAGTCTGCATCATGAAAATGAATAAGACCGTTGTTATGAGCATCTTTAATTTCAGGTGGTAAAAGGAATCTATTAGTAATATCCTTAGAAACCTCTCCTGCCATATAGTCTCTTTGAACTGATACTACAATGGGATTTTTATTAGAATTTTCTTGTTTAACTTCTTCATTATTACAATCAATTAAAGATAATATTTGTTTATCAGTCGTATTAGTCTTTCTCATCTCATTACGACGATATCTATATGTAATATATCTACGTGCAATCTCAAAAGCTTTTATATCCATTAATTCATCTTCAACAAAGTTTTGAATTTCTTCTACACTTAATGCACGGGAAGCTTTACTACACTTCTTTTGAACATTCTCAGATATTTTTAATATTTGTTTATCTGATAATCTATCAACCTCTGGCATAGTATTATTAGCTTTTCTAATAGCGTTAGTTATTTTTAAAATATCAAATAGAACCTCTTGTCCATCTCTCTTTATAATATTCATAATAAATCATCCCTTCTATTTTATATTCTCGAATTTTGGGCGCAAAAAAAAGAGAGATAAATTAAAAACTTTTGTACTACCTTAATACAAAGGACAATTTAATGTTCATTTTTTTATACGCTTTTCTATTCCTCTTAATTATAACATAATTAAGATTAAATAAAAGGACTTTTTAAAAATATTTGAATGTTAGTTGTAACTATCTTTTTATACATTTGTATAATTATTTCAAAATGCTTTTTTATATAAAAAAAAGATGGCAAAATCATTCGCCATCAGATGCTTTTTCACTATTATATTCTCTAGAATTTTCTTCTAAATTATCATTATTTGTTGTGTCACTAATCAATTCATTATTTTCAGAACTATTATTGCCCTTTAAATTTTTTAATTTTTGTTTTATAACATCATATCGTTTTAAAAGTACATAGCCTATCATACACATTATAAATGCGCCAACTAATACTTCTATCATATCACCCATAGTATCTTTAAGGGCATTTCTTCCAACCCACGCATTAAACATTGGGTCATTTATATCATTTACGGCACCATTATTTTCAAACGGAATAGAATCATAAGCTCTTTGCATATTAGATCCAAACAATCCATCCATTGAATATTCAAATATTTCCCATACTGCCTCACTTGCCATCGCAAGTACAAAAGCAAATAGTTGAACAAATCCTGGTGATAGTTTCATTGGTCCATCTCTTTTTTCGTTTAGAATAGAAATTACAAAGAAACCAATTGCCGCTATATAAAATCCTGAGAATGTATGAAGTGCATCATCCCACCATTCAAATTTTGCATAGAAATCAAATATTTCACCAAAGAAAATAGCACATACGCAAAACGCAATAAATAATATTATTGTATAAAGAGGTATTGTAATTTTCCATATTTTTTCAATAATTCTTGGTAAAAATGTTAAACCAAATAAAATTGTCGCTTGAAGTATTTGAAAAACATATCTAGAATAAGTAACAGTTTCATCTTTTGCCTCTAAAGAAGCTTTATGCATAAAATAATATATTAATTCATAAATTCCAAAGGCAATTACACCTAAAGAAATAAATCTCACAAAGTTAAGAGTTACACTACGAATTTTACTTTTTTTATCTAATTCGTTAAATTTTTTTAATTTTGATTTGATAAAATTCATAACACCTGATTCCTTTCATAAAACATTTTTATTATACATTAAAAAGCTTAATAAGACAATAAAAAAGAACCCTCATAAGAGAGTTCTAATTATATTACTTATTTAATGATTGTGAAACAGCAACTGCAACAGCAACTGTAGCTCCTACCATTGGGTTATTTCCCATTCCAATTAATCCCATCATCTCAACGTGAGCTGGAACTGATGAAGATCCTGCGAATTGTGCATCACTATGCATTCTTCCCATTGTATCAGTCATACCATATGAAGCTGGACCTGCAGCCATATTATCTGGGTGAAGAGTACGTCCTGTACCTCCGCCTGAAGCTACTGAGAAATACTTCTTTCCAATCTCATTGCATTCCTTTTTATAAGTACCTGCAACTGGGTGTTGGAAACGAGTTGGGTTAGTTGAGTTTCCAGTAATAGAAACATCTACTCCTTCAAGGTGCATAATTGCAACTCCCTCACGAACATCATCTGCACCATAGCAACGTACAGCAAGTCTATCAGGATTTGATCCATACTTAACTTCGTTAGTGATTGCAACTTTACCAGTCATATAATCAAACTTTGTTTCAACAAGAGTAAATCCATTAATTCTTGAAATGATCTTTGCAGCATCCTTTCCAAGTCCATTAAGAATAACTCTTAGAGGCTCTTTACGAACCTTATTAGCAGTCTTTGCAATTCCGATTGCTCCTTCAGCAGCAGCAAATGATTCATGTCCTGCTAAGAAACAGAAACACTTAGTATTTTCATTTAAAAGCATAGCTCCTAAATTTCCGTGTCCAATTCCAACCTTACGATCATCAGCAACTGAACCTGGAATACAGAAAGATTGAAGTCCTTTTCCAATCCACTCTGCAGCTTCAGCAGCAGACTTAGCCTTATTCTTTAATGCAAGGGCAGCTCCTACCATATATGCGTAGCAAGCATTTTCAAAACAAATTGTTTGAATTCCCTTTACCATATTATATACATCAAGACCTGCGTCTTTTGTAATTTTTTCAGCTTCTTCAATAGAAGAAATACCATTTTCATTTAAAACCTTATTAATTTGGTTAATACGTCTTTCATAACCTTCAAATGTAATTGCCATATCTTCTATCCTCCTTATTCCTTACGTGGGTCGATAACCTTACTAGCGTCATCGAATCTTCCGTATTGTCCTTTAGCCTTCTCTAATGCTTCTTCAGCAGAAAGACCTTTCTTTAAGAAATCAGTGAACTTTCCTAGTGAAAGATATTGATATCCAATAATTTCATTATTATCATCTAAAGCAATCTTAGTTATATAACCTTCAGCAAGCTCAAGGTAACGAGGTCCTTTCTCCTTAGTTGAATAAATAGTTCCAACTTGAGAACGAAGTCCCTTTCCTAGATCCTCTAGACCAGCACCAATTGTAAGTCCTCCTTCAGAGAATGCAGATTGGCTACGTCCATATATAATTTGTAAGAATAATTCTCTCATTGCAGTATTAATTGCATCACATACTAAGTCAGTATTAACTGCCTCTAAAACAGTCTTACCAACGATTGCCTCTGATGCCATTGCAGCTGAGTGAGTCATACCAGAGCATCCAATTGTCTCAATTAATGCCTCTTCAATAATTCCATTCTTAACATTTAATGAAAGCTTACATGCTCCTTGTTGAGGTGCACACCATCCAATACCATGAGTGAATCCAGAGATATCTTTAACTTCTCTTGAATAAACCCACTTTCCTTCTTCAGGAATTGGCGCACAACCATGACTAGCACCACATGTAACTTTACACATATCTTGTACTTGTTTTGTATATTCCATATTATAATATTCCTTTCTATACTAATCAAACCGAAAATATTATAGCAAATATTATAAATATTTTAAATAGGTAAAAACGTTTTTTTCTCTATTTTTTATTACTAAGTCTTCTATAAATTCTTAATAATCTTAAGAATAGAGAGCCTTTAAGATAAATTATAACTACTTCTTTAAAATTTTTTAAGTAAAAATAGAGTTTAGGTGACTATATATATATTGAGGAGATGAAAAAGGCTCCCTTAACATTATAGATAGGAGGGATTTTTTTGAGCGTAGTGATTCGTTACTACTGAAAGGAGATCTAATGGAGTATTTAAGCTTACTCCTACTTATTCTTGTAGTTATAGCTTATATATTAAAAAATAAGAAGTAACTACATAAATAGAATCTCCTTTCTAAAAATGTTAAAAAGCATCAGTGTTGGTAGCACTGATGCTTTTCTTTTGGACAAAAATAGAATCTCCATGTTCATAATAGCATCTTTTTAAAATATAATCAAGTTTTATTTATCTTTTAGTTTCCCCATTTTTTAATTTGCTACATTTTTAAACTCTTTTTTATTATAAAGAACCAAAAAATCCATAATTTTACAGTCATAGATATCTTCATTTTTAGAGCCTTATTTAATTTTGGGGAAACTCAAATTATTTATCAAAGTGCTTTATAGTGTTAAATTCCGCTATAGATTTTAATACCATAATCTTTAAATATTATATTAATCTATAGTTTTAATATTAAAGTCTAAAATATTAATATCTTTATTTTCTACTTCAATTATTGTAAGAGCACAATTATAAAGCTTATCATCAAAACGATATTTTTTATCAACAGCTGTAGTTACTGCCTTTATTGTGTGTGAATGTGATACTACTAAAATATCTTTATTAGGATTTTTTAGCGCTATATCAATTAAGGCATCACATACTCTTTTTTGAATATCTTTTGAAAGTTCAAGACCACTTGATGTCTCTGCTATAATTGGTCTAAAGTTTTCTTCAGTAATTAATGCTCCTTCCATTACCCCAAATGAACGTTCAATAAAGCGTTCATCAGGTATAATGTTTAAGTTTGAACCAAGTTCTTCTAAAATAATTTCAAGTGTTCTTCTAGCCCTTGAAAGTGGACTACAAAATGCCATATCAAACTTATATTTTTTTAAGAAATTTCCACACATTCTTGCTTGAGCTTCTCCAAAACTATTAAGAGGAATATCTCTTCTTCCTTGAATATGTTTAGCTTTATTTTCATCAGTTTGACCATGTCTTATCATATAAAATCTAGTCATAATTATTTAATAAATTCCTTTGTATCATATGCAAGTTTATAAATTTCTTGCATATCATTAATCATTGGTACTCTTGGATTTGCAGGAGAACATTGATCTTCATAAGCAAGATATGAAAGTTTTTCTATTGAATTCATATATTGATCTTTATCTAGACCTTGTTCCATAAAATTCATTTTAATACCAACAGATGCGCCAAGCTCTCCACAAGCTTTTGCATAAGCTTCTACACCTTCTTCTATAGTGTTAAACTTAAGCCCTAAAATTCTTGCAAGCTCAGCATAACGTTCATTTGCATTGTATTTATTATATTTTGGCCATATAGCTAGCTTTTCAGGCATTGCGCCATTATATCTAATAACATGTGGTAAAAGAATTGCGTTTATTCTTCCATGTGGAATTGTGTGGAATTCTCCTCCTAGTTTATGAGCCATAGAATGGCACATTCCAAGGAAAGCATTCGCAAATGCCATACCTGCAATAGTAGATGCGTTATGCATCTTCTCTCTTGCTTCACTATCTGCAGTATCATATGATTTCTTTAAATATTTAAAGCACATAATAATAGCTTGTATTGCAAGTCCATCAGTATAATCATTAGCCATTGTTGAAACATAAGCTTCAGTTGCATGTGTTAGCACATCCATTCCAGTATCTGCAACAATAGATCTTGGAAGAGTATCTACAAACAATGGATCAACTATCGCAACTGATGGAGTTAAGGCATAATCTGTTAAAGGATATTTCTTATTTTCTTCTCTATCTGTAAGAACTGCAAATGGAGTTACCTCAGATCCTGTTCCTGATGTAGTTGGAATACATACAAGTTTTGCAAGTTTACCAAGAGATGGATATCTAAATGCACGTTTACGAATATCCATAAACTTTTGTTTTAAATCATTAAAATCAACCTCAGGATGTTCATAGAATAACCACATTCCCTTAGCACAGTCCATTGCGCTACCACCACCAAGAGCTATAATTGTATCTGGTTTAAATGATTTCATTAATTCAACACCACGATAAACAGTTTGAACTGATGGATCTGGTTCAACATCACAGAATAGTTGATATGTAACCTCGTTTCTTCTTATCTTTAATTGATCTGTTATCTTATCAACATATCCAAGTTCTACCATGGAATGATCTGTTACAATAATTACTTTATTAACATCTTGCATTTGATGTAAGTATTCAATTGAATTACGTTCAAAGTAAATTTTAGGTGGTACCTTAAACCATTGCATATTGTTACGTCTCCTTCCAAGTTTTTTAATATTAAGTAAGTTAATTGCTGAAACATTATCATCAGTTGAATTATGTCCATATGAACCACATCCAAGTGTAAGAGATGGAATGAAGCTATTATAAACATTACCAATTCCACCAAATGTAGATGGACTATTCCATATGATTCTTATGGCAGGAATCATATCTCCAAATCTTTCCGCAAGCAATTTATCCTTTGTGTGTATTGAAGCACTATGACCAAGACCATTAAATTCAACAACTTCTTTAGAAATTTTTAGTCCATCTTCACTATTATTAGCTTTTATTAGCGCAAGTATTGGTGAAAGTTTTTCACGAGTTAATGGCTCCGATACACCAACCTTATCACACTTAACTAAAACTATAGGAGTATTCTTGGGAATTTCAAATCCTGCTTGAGCACAAATATCATGTGCACTTTGACCTACAATTGCAGGATTTAGTTTTGCATCCTCATATTTATCCTCTACACCAAACATATATTTTTCAAGCATTTTCTTCTCTTCGGCATTACATACATATGCAAGGTGATTTTTAAATTCTTTTATCGCATCATCATAAATTGATTTATCAATTATTACTGCTTGTTCTGATGCACAAATCATACCATTATCAAATGACTTTGACATAACAATATCATTTACAGCTTGCTTAATATCACAGTCGCTTGCCATAAATGCCGCTACATTTCCAGCACCTACTCCTAAAGCTGGTTTTCCGCAAGAATATGCAGCCTTAACCATCGCATTTCCACCAGTGGCAAGTATCATTGATACACCCGCGTGATTCATAAGTTCGTTTGTTTTTTCCATAGAAGGCTCAGTAATCCATTGAATACAATTTTTTGGAGCTCCAGCCTCTATTGCGGCATCACGAACTATTCTTGCAGCTTCTATCGAACATTTAATTGCTGATGGGTGAAAAGAAAATATAATTGGATTTCTTGTCTTTAAACAAATAAGTGATTTGAAAATAGCAGTTGATGTTGGATTTGTTACAGGAGTAAGTCCTGCAACTACTCCTACTGGTTCTGCAATTTTTACAATGCCTGTTACAGGATCATCTTCAACAATACCTACTGTTTTTAGATGTCTCATATTATTTACAACATATTCACATGCGAATAAATTTTTTGTAGCTTTATCCTCAAAAACACCACGTTTTGTTTCATCTACAGCCATTTTGGCAAGAGTTCCATGTGCATCAAGCGCCCTAACGGATGCTTTCGCAACAATATAATCAATTTTCTCTTGAGTAAACGATTCATATTCTTTTAATGCCTCTAAGGCATTATTTACTAAATCATCAATTTCTTTCATAATTTAAACACCTCAATTCTTAAATCCTACATTAGAATCCATATCAACTACAAGCATATCAAGTAAATGCTCTTCGTCAATTACTCCATTATCATTAGCTATTTTTAATTCCTTATAACCTAAATTTAAATCAACATCGCATCCATAACCATTAATTAAACATTTTCCTTTTAACAAATGGGACATTGGAAAATCAAAAGATGCAAGAGATGTATTAATAAGCTTATATGCTAAATTATAATCCTTACTAACACCATCTCCATACATTTTCATCTTCCCTGCACAAAAACTTGCATACGCAATCTCTTCTACATCTTCTATAGTTTTAGATGCTTCTATATAATAATCATAAGCTTTAATTTTATCTTTTTTAACTCCATGACCATAATAATATAAATCCGCAAGTCTATTATATGATTTTAAATATTTTTTATTCAATGCCATAAAATAATATTTATATGCCATTTTATAATCAATTTTAACTCCATATCCATATTGATAAGCCTCTCCTGTATTTATCATAGATTCTAAATCACCAAGAGATGCTGCTTTCTTATAACATTCAAATGAATATTTCAAATCTGGAGTAACATAATCAGATGAGAAATAAATATCTCCAAGCCTTTTTAAAGCTTTAATATTATTTAAGAGTGCCGCTTCTTTAAGTAGCGTGATTGCTTTCATAATATTATTTGATACAAGATTTGATTTAAAATAAAGATTTGCTAAAGCGTAAATAGATAAATCTTCTTTTTTTTCTCTTCCTAACAAGAAAAATCTTTCAGCCTCATTAAATGATTCAACACAACCAAAACCATTTAATGTCATATAGCCCATATAAAATAATGAGTTTTTAGCGTTATTTTGATAAGCTTCAAAGAAAAGCTCATATGCTTCCTCTAAATCCCTATCTATTTCCTTACCCTCTAAAAATAACACACCTAAGGCAATATATGAATTATAATCACATGCCTCAATACCCTTTTGATAATATTCAATAGCTTTAGAAGCATTCTTTTTAACAAAATAGCCATGAAGATATAAATCACCCATATATTTATATGCAGTTATATCTTTTTTAAGTATTGCCTTATAAACTTTATTATAGGCTTTTTTATATTCATGCTTATTAATATATCTGCTTATATCTTCCAAAACTATCACCCCAATATTTCATCAACATGTATATATTTAATATTGTTTTCTTTTAAAGAATCTATGTTTTCTTGAAACCCAAGTATTAGTATAGTATTTTCACCAAAATCTCTTTTAGTTATTCCACCATTATCATAAATCACTTTTTGTGCTAAAAGTGCTTTATCACAAAACTTTATTACTTGTTTAGAAAACGCAAAGCACATCCCTTTGTATTTATTTGATATAGGATTATCATTTGATTTATTATACAAATCATTTAGTTTATGAAGTTTGTTTTTATTTTCTAAATATTCTTGTCCTCTTTTTTCTTTTAAAAGTATTCTTTCATTTCTTTTTTTAATAAAACCTTTTACAGATTCAATTTTTAAATTATATTTGTTTAAAATATCTAATAAAGAGTAATTATTAAGTTTATCCATAATGCCTTTTAATACAAGAAGTGTCATATAGGCATCATCATCAGATTTATGTAATACTTCTTTAGAAACATCAATTCCAAGTTCTAATAATGCTTTATCAAGTGATGTATTAAGTGATTCTTTAGAATATAGCCTATATAATATTTGAACATCAACATATTTAAAATCAAAAATTTCTAAATTATATCTTTTTAAATCATCAAGTATAAACTTAATATCATTATCAAGAGAGAATCCAAACACTACAACATCATCTAAAAATAATTTTTTTAAGTATCCATAATAATGCTTAAAATTAGGAGACTTATAAAATTCTTTTTTAGTATAAGAAAGATTTATTCCAAACTTTTGATTAAACAAATGATAATCAAATGGTGCTTCAGGATTTATTAATATATCTTCTTTTTTTATTAAATTAAAATTTATATCAGATAGGCAATATCCAATCGAACAAATCTTTGATATTTTATCAAATGAATTTGCACATTCACAATCAAAAAATAAATATTTCATTACTTAAGCTCCTCAAGGTTCATAAAATCAACTGCTGATATTATATGAAACGAATCAAGCTCTTGGTCAACATATACATATACTGAATTGAAATTATCAATATGATTATAGATAAAATCACAATTTGGATAAACAATTATAAGTTTCTTACAATCCCTATTTTTATTAGGCTCTGGTTGATAATTTTTAAAATCATTTAGATTAATATTCTTTTTCTTTTTTAGTTTTTTATCCTCAAAATAAAACTCTCCAGATTCAAAATGAATATCATAATTTTTATTATTTTTTAATAAATAAATATAATAAATGCTATTTCTTAAGACAAGCTTATATTTAAAAATCATTTTGCGAGTCTTATAAAGTTTATACATTTTATTAGATGACGAAAATCCTTTTAATTTTTTAAAGATTTTATGTCTAACCATTAAATTTTTAATTGGTTTAATTAATAAAAAGATTAATGCTGAGAGAATGAATAATCCAATTATTATCGCAAGGAATACATATCCATATGAAATTAGAATCATCATTCTCACCTCTTTTATTATAGGCCTTTATACTTCTCTTTATAAGCTTTATACCAAATACCAATTATTTTAATTATTACAATAACTTCCAAAAAAATTCCTACCACAAATAGAACCATACTAATATAAATTAATATATTATTTTTTATTATTAAAACACTTGCCAAAAACAAGACCATAAACAAAAAAGATAATATAAATGAAACAATGGCCATAATTTTCATTTTTTTAGAAACAGTATAACATCCACTATTTTCCATTTCTAACACCTGTATTTACTATATCAAGAACTTTATCGCCTAATTCTTGAGTTGTAAGATTTATATATTCTTCTTTCAATATAGGTTTATGAATAATAACCTTACATGTATTCGAACCAAAAAATTTCATATGAATAAACTTAGATGTACCAATTATACTTACAGGAGAAATTGCGGCCAGAGCTTTAGTAGATAATTTATAAGCTCCTGGCTTTACATCAACCATTTCTTCAGTATCTCTTGTTTTTATTCCGCCTTCAGGGAATATAATATATCCCATACCAGTTTCCTTAATACGTTTAATTCCTTTAATCATTTCTTTTGCAGCTTCTCTATCATTATCACGATTAATAGATATAGCTCCCATATAACGCATTAATCTACGTAAAAATCCAACTTTATTAAGTGTAGATTTTCCTACTGCAGATAACATAGACTTTTTATAAATATAATATAAAATTACAGGGTCAAGCATTGATTTATGATTTCCATAAATAACAACTGGATCAGCTGGGATATTTTCAAGACCCTCAACTTCAATTTTTACATGTAGGAATAATAATATAAAATCAACGTATTCCCATAATGCCCAATGCTTAAATTTGTTTTCTGGTTTTGTATATCTAAATATAAGTAAATTTAATAATGTTAATAAAATAAACATTATAATCATTGTACCTAATCCTGCAATAACCCATAGTAAATACCACCAATTATTTGGAGTTGGTAAGTATACACTATAAAGTGCAGATGATACAATAAAACATACAATTAAATAAAATATTAATAGCATTCTTTCTACTTCCTTTTATAAACTAAATATGAAGCAACCTCTGTTTCCTTCTTTGATTCTAAAATAAATTTATTATAATCAACTTCTGGAAAATATGTATCTCCACTATAATCACCTTTAATTAAAGATACATAAAGATAATCTGCATAAGGAAGCATTTCTTTATATATTTGCGCTCCACCTATTACCCATAAGTCTTTTTCTTCTAAAGGTTTCTTTAAATCATGAATTACATCAATTCCTGGAATAATTAAATCTTTATGAGTAAGAAGATAAATCTTACCATAAGGAAGTGGCTTATCCTTATAGTATCCCATTAAAGATATGTAATTATTATGTCCAAGAAGAACAGTTTGACCTTTTGTAAGTCCTTTAAAATATAATAAATCTTCCTTACAATGCCAAGCCATTTGGTTGTTTTTACCGATTAAACCATTTTTATCTTGCGCCCAAATTAGTTTAATCATACCGCAACAGCTCCTTTAATAGCTGGATATGGATCATATCCCTCTAATTCGAAGTCTTCTATTTTAAAATCAAATATTGATTTAACATTAGGATTGATTTTCATAGTAGGTAGTTTTCTTGGTTCACGTGTTAGCTGTAATTTTATTTGCTCAACATGGTTAGAATAAATATGAGCATCTCCCATAGTATGAATAAATTCTCCTACCCCAAGACCACATACTTGCGCAATCATCATAGTAAATAACGAATATGAAGCAATATTAAATGGTACTCCTAAGAAAATATCAGCACTTCTTTGGTATAGTTGGCATGAAAGCTTACCATCTAAAACATAGAATTGCATAAATGAGTGACAAGGAGGTAATGCCATTTGATCAACCTCACAAGGATTCCATGCAGAAATAATTAATCTTCTTGAATTAGGATTAGTTTTTATTTGTTCAATTAGATTAGCTAATTGATCAACTCCACTTTCATTAAAATTTCTCCACTGTCTTCCATAAACAGGACCAAGTTCTCCATATTTTAATACAAATGGATCATCTTTATCTAAGCTCTTAAGACGTTCTGCAAATTCTTTCATATCCTCGCCTTTAAAGTCAGATGAATTCTTATAAGCTTTATAAGCCCAATCATCCCATATATGTACATTATTATCTACTAAATATTTAATGTTTGTAGAACCTGAAATAAACCATAAAAGTTCATGAATAATTCCTCTTAAAAATACTTTTTTAGTAGTAAGTAATGGAAAACCATCATTAAGATTATATCTTGCTTGATAACCAAATATAGAATAAGTACCTGTACCTGTTCTATCATCTTTATAATGTCCACAAGATAAAATGTGTTTGCATAAATCCAAATATTGTTTCATGTTATTATCACTCCTATTTGTATTTAATTATAATATAATTAACTTAAAAAATAAAGAGGACTAATCCTCTTTATTACCCTTATTTAATTTAATATCATTTAATAGTCCAAGACACTCAATTAATATCATTATAATAGTTAATGAAAACATAAAATAATGTCCCCATTTAGGTGTAAATCTAGTTAATAAATCATCATATGAAGAAAAGTAATCTGCTGGTGTTAAAAGATTTAAATAATTAATAAATAAAAGCGCAATAACTATATATAATAAAACCTTTACTAAATCTATTACTATATTGTGCTTATTATCAAAAAGAATATTAAGAACAATACTTAGTGCTAATAATAAATATGGCAGTAAGCAAAGAAATGAAAATGTAGTTATTTCTGGAATAATCTTACTATTTGCGTCTTTTATTCCCGCAATAGCTATCCATGAATTAACATTTGTATTAACACTTCCAACCTCACAATGAAGGACTGGGAAAAACATACATACAACTATAATAAAAGCGGCAATAGCTATTTCTATATAAGATATATGATTAATAAATTTTTTCATAAAAATCACCTTTCTCATTCTATCATATTATAGAAAAAAAGTAAAATGAGGTACACCTCATCTTACTCTTCTTGAGTTTTATTGCTGCTAGATAGGAATATAACTCTCTCGGCTACAATTTCTTGAGTATAAATGTTTTTCCCATCATGTTCTTCTTTTCTTACTTGAATTCTTCCCTTTAGGGCAAGTAAATCACCTTTATGTGAATATTCAGCAACATTATTAACAACTGGTTCCCATAAGGATACATTTAGGAAATCTGTTTCATACTGATTGGTTTGAGGATTTTTGAATGGACGTGATACAGCAAGTGTCATAGTTGCGACTTCATGTCCTGATTCAGTTTTTCTAACTTCAAGATCCCTAACTAATCTTCCGACTAAAAATACATAATTATACAAAGCTTTTCCTCCTTCCCGTAACTAGAATATACTAAAGAGTTAAAGAAAAGAAAAACGGCCTATTTTTGACCGTTTAGTTAAAGAAATATTAAAATTTTATAAACTAATTATAAATAAATTATGTGTATTTTAAAAAGTTCTTATTTTATTTAATTATTTTTTCAAAATACTAAAATATTATTATTTATATAAAGAGATGATTATCTTTTTAGCTTTTTTAAAATCTAAGAACGCATAATATACATCATCAAGACTAATGGAATTAATAATATTTGGTGTATCAAACAACTCTTCGTCAAGTACCATTTTTACAACTGTGGTTTCAGCAAGTTCATCTATATTATTAGATAGTGAATATATTCCACCTAGATAATATCTTTTAAATAATTTTAAATCCATTTCATTCATGTTATAAATATTAAATGAGTCTAGATTAGCTAATATATTATTAATCATTTTAAAAGCGTATCTATCCTCTATAGATATAGCCCCATAAAGCATTCCCTCTTCATGATACATTGTGGCATCTAAAGATGTGTTTATAAGCCCACTATCAACCATTTTAAGCCTATTTTCACCTGATGAAGAATACATATAATAAAACAAGGCTAAATATATAAAATATGATTTTATAGATGTATCTTCAACTCTAAAGGCAAGCGTTGATTTAGGTATAATAACATTTCTATTATTAATTCTTATATTTTGGCTTTGATATCCATAGTCATCCATAATAATTTCACCATAAGGGGTGTATTTATACGGTGAAAGATATCTTTTTATTTCATTTAAAATAAGCGAAAAGTCCATATCACCAACAACTACAAGTCTCATATTAGAAAGCTTATAGAATGCCTCATAAGATTCATATAAATCAGATATTGTAAATGATTTTATTGCGCTTTTAGAACCAAGTACTGAATCCCTTCTTGAAGTATTAGGATAAAGGGTGGATGTGATTTTTAATTCATAATCATAATATGGATCTTCTTTTTTTCTTGAAAGTTCATTTAAAATTATTGGTATTTCTCTTTTTAATGATTGTTCATTAAAATATGGATGAAGGAGGAAATCAAATGTTTTAAGTAATGGTTTTAATACATCGGAAGTTGTTTTAAAATGGTAACATGTAAAATTAGTAGTAGTAAACGCATTCGCATCTACTCCCATAATAGATAATTCTTTAAACGCATCACTTCCGTCTTCATTTTCATATATTTTATGTTCAATTGCGTGTGCAATTCCTTCTTTTATTTTATATGTTTTACCCATATATTTAAATTTCCTATAGTTAGAGCCAAATCCAACGCTTAAATAAACTGATTTCTTTATAAATCCTTTTTTCTTTATAAATCTTATTTTAAGTCCTGAAGGTAGGGTTTCATCATAATATTCTAGATTGAATAGAGTATTTTTAATAAATTTCATTCTAAAATCCCCCTTAGGTTATAACATATAATCAATTTTAAATTTTTACACATAGTAGCTATATCATCTCTTGTAATAGTTTTATATATAGCGATATTATCCTCGTAAGAATAGTTAAGGTCATAAATTTCTTTTCTATATTCTTTTACTACATTATATGAGTATGAATCCATTTTTTTAATATTGGCGTCTATCGCTTTAAGCCTTGCAGACTCTAAGATAAAATCTTCAAATATACCATTAGAAATATCATTAATAATTTTATTTACAAGATTTATAATCTCATCTGTATTCTTTTTTAAATGCTCGCATGATATTCTAAGAATTCCTTCTCTTGAATTATAAATAGATGAAATACTATAACATAATCCTCTCTTTTCTCTTATTTCATTATAACAAATAGATGAGGCATCGCCTGTAAGCATTAATGATAATAAATTAAGAGTTAATACTTCTTTTCTATTATCTAGATAAACATTAGTATAATAGTTCATATTTAAGTATGATTCATACCCTTTATAATCATCTGTTATATATATGGTGTTAGCTGGTATATCAAATAAATATTTATTATTATATTTAATTTTATCACTATATTGTGGTATTAATTTTCTTTCATTATCTATTGTATTACCATAAACCCTTATTATTAAATCATCATTATTTATCATATTGTAGTATTCATTTATAACTTCAGTCATTGTAATACTTTTAACTATATTATAATTGCCATCTGCGTTTATATATTTATCTTTATATAAAATTTTTTTAAGCTTTAAATAAGATTCATAATTTTTATCTTCAAAGTCAGATAATAAATTAATATATAACTCTTCTTTTTGTTGGCTAAATAGATTAGTATCAAACTTATTATCTATTATGTTTGGATTATAAATTATTTCATTTATCATATCAAGACAGCTTTTAAATGTATAAGTTTCATCATTTAATGATTTTGGGTCTAAAAAGTTTATAAAAAAAGATAGTCCTAAATTGGATGGATTTTCAAATGTTTCTGTTTCAATTGAGGCACCATAAAGATAATCAAGGCGTCTACATAATAAATAATTATTAAGATAATTCTTTGAACTCATCACAAGCATATAAGATAATAAGGCTCTTACAGTAGCTTTTCTTTCATCTTTTATAGGAGTATGGAATAAATATTCAATTTTTATAATATTTTGTTTATTTGATTTATCAAAAAATGTTTTTTTCATAATTTATTCCTCACTTATAATAAAAAGGAATTCTCATTCCTTTTTAATAATTAGTATTTAACGCTATTTCAATCATTTGATTAAAGTTTTGTTCTCTTTCTTTAGAAGAGATTTTAACAGGCTTTACAAAAGAATCTGAAATTGTAAGAATACATGCGGCCTCTTTTTTAAAGTATGAGGCAATTAAATATAATGCGAATGATTCCATATCAACAACCTTGCAGCCTTTTTTTAATACTTCTGGGAAATAGTCATCAGATGTTCTATAGAATTGATCTGTTGAATGAACTGTTGCCTTCAAAACATTTATATTAAGTGATTTTGCTGATTCTAAAATTTTAGAATCTAAATATTCTGAAGATTCTATTGTATCTATAGATTTTCCTAAAAAATTTAATGCGAAATTAGAATCAGTATAAGCTTTATTTACAAGAACTATATCAAATGCATTTAAATCAGATGTATATGCACCACTAGATCCTATTCTTATTATTCTTTTAACATCATAAAATTTATATAACTCATAAGCATAAATTCCTATAGAAGGCATTCCCATACCACTACCCATTACACTTATTCTTTTTCCTTTATAAAAACCTGTAAATCCTAACATATTACGTACTGTATTAAAAGTTTTAACATCACTAAGATAAGTATCTGCGATATATTTAGCTCTTAGTGGGTCTCCAGGCATTAATACAGTATCAGCAATTATTGATTTATTATTACACTCTATATGAGGTGTTGGAATATTTGACATTATTTGTCACCCTCCATAATTTCTATACCTGATGAAGTACCAATACGATTAGCGCCCGCTTCAACCATTTTTTTATAGTCATCTATATTATGAATTCCGCCTGAAGCTTTAACACCCATATTATTTCCAACAGTTTTACGCATTAATGAAACTGCTTCTATTGTTGCGCCTTTAGGACCAAATCCTGTAGATGTTTTTACAAAGTCAGCACCAGCTTTTAAAGCCATTTTACTGCATTCAACTATTTCTTCATCTGTTAAATAACATGTTTCAAGTATAACTTTAACAAGAGTACCACCAGCGGCATTTACTACTGCAAGTATATCTTGATATACTCCTTCATAATTATGTTCTTTCGCAAGTCCTATATTAATTACCATATCTACTTCATCTGCACCATCAGATATGGCACGAACTGTTTCATACGCTTTAACATCAGATGCATTTGCGCCTAATGGAAATCCTATAACAGTACATATTAATATATCAGTTCCATGTAGTAATTCTTTGGCAAGACTAACTCTTGAAGGGTTTACACAAACACTTTTAAAGTTATATTTGTATGCCTCATTACAAAGTTTTAATATATCTTCTTTTGTAGCATAAGCTTTAAGAAGAGTATGATCAATAAGTTTAGTATCAACCATTTTTATATCCTCCACTAAATATCAAGAATATTATTTAAATCAACCATCTTTAATGTTACTTGTGGTTCAGGATATTTACCCTTAGTAATGTTTTTTCTAACCTTTTTAACGGCTTTAGGATTAAGCATATAAATAGTAAATAGACCTGAATCTATAACCTCTAGGTATTTATTAATATTTTTAAGTAAGCATGAAAAGCTAATAACTTTTCTTATAATACCATCATCATATATAAAGAGTTGTGCATCTTGCGGAATTATAAAAGGGTTTAGTCCATCCCATTTAGCCGCAACATAAGCGTTACGTGCACCAGGTTTTCTATAAAATTCAAATTCTACAGGTTCAGCATTATCATCTTTATACATTTCTTTTAGATGATCACGTTGTTCAATATATTGATAAACATGTTCAAGTGTTAATGAATCCATTTTAGAATATTCCATGAATTCTTCTTCATTCTTATTCTTATAAGCAGACTTAATAAGTTGATAAGCTTTAACACAAATTTCTCTTTTAAAAGGCATTACATCCTTAAATGTTTCATTAAATATCATAAGATTATATCTTTTACATATAGTTTCAACTATATTTAAAATTTTATTAAGCTTATAAGATGGATATAACAAATCAATTTCAACTCTAATATTAACGTCTAAATATTGTGGTGAAATCTTTTCAGAGCTTATAGTAGATTTTTCCGCAATAATAAATTGAGCCTTTAAACTAATGTCTTCATTGTTATAATATGCAATTTTTTCAGCTTCTCTAGTTTCCATATCTAACGTAATATATTTTGTTTCGTTTAGATATTCTAGCAAATCTGCTCTATCGAAGTTTCTTGTATTCTCTTTGAAGAAATAATATTTGAACTTCATAATTTGCACACCCTTCATAAATATACATTTTATATTATATATTATTAATTGAAAAAACTCAATATTTAAGCCATTTTACGCATTATAAAAGGGCTCTTTAAAGCCCTTAAATATAATTATTTATTTAAATTATCAACGATTTTACGGCAACGAGGACATAATTCACCCTCATCAACATGAGGTACTATTGCCCAGCAACGTGCACATACATAACCATCTGCAGCCATTACTTTGACATCAAATTTGTCTCCTTCTTTTTCTTCATATTGGGAAACAATTAGAATTTGTCCTACATTTGAATTAATATTGTCAAATACAGCCTTTGCTTCTTTATCAAGAGTTACAATAACTTTAGCGTTAAAGCTCTTTCCAATAATTTTTTCACTTCTTGCGTCTTCAAGTGCCTTATTAATTTGATCACGATACTTCATGAATTTATCAAAGTTTTCTTCTAATTCCTTCATATCAGCAGTTAATTCAATAGCTTCTGGCATACGAGTTAAATAAACATCTTCTGCTTCATTAAACTTAGATGCATCATATGCTTCAGACATAGTATGAGGAATAATTGGTGATAATATCTTCATTAAAGTATCCGCAATCATATAGAATACTGTTTGACAAGATAGTCTTTCCTTACTTCTTGGGTCTTCAATATATAATATATCCTTAGTAAAGTCTAGATAGAACGCACTAAGAGTAGTTGATACATATGCCATAGTCTCTTTATATACGTCATTAAAATCAAATTCATCATAATAATTATAGATATTCTTAATGTATTCTTGAAGCTTAATATACATGTATTTATCTACATTTGTTAATTCTTCATATGGAAGAGCCTTTGATTTATCAAAATCACTAATATTTGCAAGTAAGAACTTTAGAGTATTACGAATTTTACGATAAGATTCAGATACTTGTTTTAATAAATCCATTGACATTGGCATATCAGCACGATATTCAACAGAGGCAACCCACAAACGAAGGATATCTGCACCATATTGGTTACATACCTTATTAGGGTCTACTGTGTTACCTAAAGATTTACTCATCTTTCTTCCTTGTCCATCAAGTGTAAATCCATGTGATACTACATTCTTATATGGAGCGATGCCTGTTGTTGCAACACCTGTAATAATTGATGAGTTAAACCAACCTCTATATTGGTCAGATCCTTCAAGATATAAGTCTGCAGGATATTTAAGTCCACGACGAGCTAGAAGCATATGCGAAGATCCTGAATCGAACCATACATCCATAATGTCTGTTTCTTTTTTGAATATTCCATTTGGAGAACCAGGGTTAGTATAACCTTCTGGTAATAAATCCTTTGCGTCACGCTCAAACCAAACATTAGAACCATATTCACCAAATAAGTCAGCTACATGTTTTAATACATCTTGGTCAAGGATTGCATCTCCATTTTCACAATAGAAAATTGGAATTGGTACTCCCCAAACTCTTTGACGAGATATACACCAATCGTGTCTATCCTTAATCATATTAGAGATACGAACATCTCCCCATTTTGGATTCCAATTAACATTCTTAATAGCCTTTAAAATATCATCTTTAATTGGATCAATTGAGGCAAACCATTGTGGAGTTGCACGGAAGATTACAGGCTTCTTTGTACGCCAATCATGAGGATAGCTATGTGTAATAGGGTCAAGTAGTAATAATGATCCTGCCTCCTTCATATCTTCAATAATTGGATCCTCTGAATCTTCATAGAACATTCCAGCATACTTTCCAGCACCTGCCATTTGAAGTCCTTTATCATCAACTAAAACTAGTGTATCAAGACCATATGCTTTACCAGCTTCATAGTCTTCTTCTCCATATCCTGGTGCGATATGTACAAATCCAGTACCATCAGTTGTAGTTACATAGTCTGCGTTAATACATGGAGAAATTCTATCATATAGTGGGTGTTTATATTTAAGATTTAATAATTCATTACCTAAAACATTCTCAAGTACTTCTACATTTTCTAGACCTAGTTTATTAGTTAATGAATCCTTAAGTTCAGCAGCACAAATTAATTTTCCTTTGTTTGAAGTATTAATTAAAACATAATTAATATTTGGTCCTGCAGCTACTGCTAAGTTTCCAGGTAATGTCCATGGTGTAGTAGTCCAAACCATAAATGCGGCATCCTTAAAATTACCCTCACCATTTACAATAGGAAGAGTAAAATAAATTGCCTTAGATGTAATATCTTTATATTCAATTTCAGCTTCAGCTAATGCTGATTCTGATGATGGAGACCAATAAACTGGTTTTAATCCTTTATAAATAAGACCACGCTCAGCCATTTTAGCGAATACTAAAATTTGGTCACGTTCAAAATCGTGTTGAAGTGTAAGATATGGATGATCCCAATCTCCTAATACTCCAAGACGCTTAAATCCAGCCTTTTGTCTTTCAACTTGTTTGTATGCATATTCTTCACAAAGCTTACGGAATTCAACCTTATCCATAGTCTTACGATTTACACCTTGTTTTTGTAATGCAGTTTCAATAGGAAGTCCGTGAGTATCCCATCCTGGAATATAGACAGACTTAAAGCCTTTCATATTCTTATAACGAACAACGAAGTCCTTTAAAATCTTATTTAGGGCATGTCCTAAATGAATATCACCATTTGCATATGGTGGACCATCGTGAATTGTATATTCCTCTAATCCTTCATTTTGTTTAATAACCTTATTATAAAGATCCATATTATTCCATTTTTCTTGAATTTTTGGCTCTTTATTATTTAAGTTTCCTCTCATTTCAAAAGAGGTAGTTCCCATAAATAATGTATTTTTATAGTCTTTCTTTTCAGTTTCCATAATTTTTCCTCCATATAAAATAAAAAATCGTCCTAAAATTTAAGGACGATTATTAACCGTGGTACCACCTTAGTTCAGATATTATCTGCACTCATTAATCTGTAACGTAGATATACGAAGTCTACTTATCATAGACTCTCCTTTACTAGTGATCCATAAATACTAATATTTTTAAATCTTTCACCATTTGATTTAATCTCTTTAAAATATTTTTTGTATTTAACGTCTAGTATAATTGCGGATTTATAATACAAGTGATATTATACAAAAATTAGTTTATTTTGTAAATATCTAAATATTTTTTTACCACTCTGTTGGAACATTATTAACATAATGCCAATAATTTCCTTCACGTTCTTCCTCACTATAATAATAAACATTATTTAATAATTCTTCATTATTATAAGATTCAATTGTAATTTTATTAAAATCTTCTTCTCTTCCCTCATAATACGCATGTGCAAATACTCCAGGGTTATCAGTAATTCCTATCTTAAATGCTGATGAATTAATTCTTGTAACCGATGTAGGTATCACAACATTCTCAAGATTATAACATTTTCTAAATACATAACCTTCAATAATTTTAACTGAAGAAGGAATAACAACTGAAGTTAAAGATATGCAATGTAGGAAAAGTGATGATGTCATAGTAGTAAGGCTATTTGATAAAGTTACACTAGTTAAAGCCTCACAATATTCAAATGCACTTGCGCCTATATATGTAACAGTATTTGGCACAACTACTGTTTTAAGCTTATTATATTGTCCCTCATAAACAACATTAGAGAATGCCATAGGGTCAATACTTAAAACATTTTTACCATTTTCACTCTCTGGAATTATTATTTCCTCAGGGGTTGTAATATTACAAGATATAAGGGTTAACCCGCCATTTTCAACTACATATGTATAGTCTTCAGAATAATAGTATTCATCATCACATGATGTAAGACCACATAAAACTAAAATGGCAAGTAAAAATATTGGGAAAATTTTTTTCATTTATAAGTACTCCTTATATAAAATTTTAGTTCTCCCTTGTATGTTCAATAAATTCCTTTAATGAACCATCTAGGAATTCTTCTTTTTTAGCAAAAAGATAGATATCCTCTTTAATCTTAATAGTTTCACCATCTAGTGCATAAGATGCACCGCTTAAGAAAGCGAGCATCTTATTATATGCCATTGGCTCTAGATCACAGAAATTTACAACTATTGGATTATTATCAATAAGCTCTTCTGCTAGTTCAGCAGCTCTCTTATCATCATCTTGTAGTTTTTCAAATACAATTCTTTTAGAAGCTTGAAGCTTCTCTGGTGACTTTTTTCCAAACATAAGATTAAGCCTCCTCTTCTTCTGCTATTGCTACATTCTTATTAGATTTATCTATTACAGACATAGCTTGCGCTCTAGTTCCTTGACGAACCATAATAAGAGTAGTATTTGTATATTCTTGTAGAACTTCAATACGTTCTGCTGATTGTGGGCAGGCAAGAATTAATTGAATTGGCATTGAAGATATGAATTTCATCATAGCTCTCATACGTGGGAAGTCCATCTTATCGAACACCTCATCGAACATTACAAATCCAATTGTATCCTTAACTCCAACCTTATTATTTTCAAATATACGAACAAAGGCCGCAATAATCGCAACATAGAATGGAACCTGAGTTTCTCCTCCGGAACGAGACTTAAATACCTTAGAGTATAGCATAGTTTGTCCATTGTTATCTGTAATCTTAATATCGTAATCCATATATGTACGATAATCAGTAAATTTATTAATTACACCATCAGAATTAATTTCATCTTGTGCAAGAGATGTAAATAATTCTTCTAATTGAGTCTCATATTTAATCTCGAAATCTGTTGTAAATAATGATTCACCATTAATTTCATCGGCATTTGTAACCATATCATAGAATGCACTATATTCACTAGATTTAGGGAATATAAATTGATAAGAATCTCCACCAAACTTAATCTTAGATAAAGTTTCATTAATTTTACCAATTTCAGCTTCGGCAGATAAAATATTATTACGAAGTTTAGATAAGAAGTCCTCCTTAAATACAATTTCTGCATCCTCACGAGCAGTTCTTACCTTCTTTTCATATTGAATAAGCTCTGATTTTTGTAGTTTATCAAGTTCATTTAAGAACTTCTTTATCTCATTAATACCTACTGACAAAGTTGAATTATATGTGTTAACATACTTAAATTGTTTATTAAGTAAGGCATCACACTGTGTTTCATATAATTTCTCTTGATCACTAAGCTTATGTTCAAATTCATCAAGTGCTTTAGTAGGATTTGCTGATTTAGAAATTTCATCAAATTGATCCTTAGCTTGATTTTCAATTAGGATATTATCCTTTGCGAGATCCTTAAGTTCTTGTGACAAGGTTTCAAGTTTTGTATTAAGGTCAACAATACGTTGTTGTGCTTGACCTGTAGAAATACGAATTCCTCCGATTTCTTGGTTAATCATAACCTTCTTATCATCATTAGATTTAAGGGATGATAAAACATTATCATAATCTTTCTTAACATCAGATACACCCATAGATTTAGTGTTTTTCTTTTGTTTCTCTAAATCCTTAATCTTAATATCAAGGTTTGAAGCCTTAATTGCGTTATCTAGTGAATTAATTAAAGAATTAAAATCAAGTGTTCTAATTAATCCAAGCTCATTATCTAAAGCTCCTATATCATGAACGATTTCATAATATTTATTCTTTAATTCTTCAGCCTTAGCGCCCCATAATTCAGTTTGGTCTTGTAATGCGTTCGCTCCAATAAATGGTTTATCTACATTTGGATTTAATGCACGTACAGTATATCCTCTATAGATTAATCCATCATTTGTAATAGCTGTATTATAATTTTCAAGTTCTTGTTCATTATCACACATAATAACATTACCGCAAGTAAAGTTAATATAATATTGTGCATCAACATTTTGTGATGTCATAATTGAGGCAAGAGAGTTCTTTTCATATGATTTATATTTACTAATTTGCTTAGTATTTACAAGTCCTGTACCATAGAAATTATATTTATTCTTAATACGTGCAAATACTGATAAGGCAGTATCATAATATTTAGGCTCTACAATCATATCAAAACGTCTATTTGATAAGAATATTTCTATAGTATCTGCCCATGTTTTATCTTTAATGTCAATAAGTTCTGCGAAGAAATGAACTGATACATCAAATCCATAAATATTCTTTAAACCAAGTGCTATATCATTTCTTAGTTGTAATAATTTTGGATTATATCTAAGTCTATTGTTTTGAAGCCCTTTTAATGCAGTTGATACTTCATTAATTTCTTCAAGCACATTTTGTCTATCCTTAGATAAAGCTCCCTTTTCAATATTTATATCTTCTATAGTTTGTTCAAGTCTATTCTTTGTATCAATTAAAGTAAGTTTAGTTTTTTCTGAATCAAAGTTTGATACTGAAGATAAAGGTAGATTTGCAAGTTCTTGATAAATCTTCTTATCACTAGAGCGACGAAGCTCCATTACTGAATCTTTAAATTCAGATGCTTTCTTTACATATAACGACATTGAATCTTTAACATCATCATATTCTCTTAAAGACTTTTCTAATTGTTTATCAATATATTCTTCTGCTTTGAAATCCTCTGAGTTTTGAAGTACATTATAAAGTTCATTACGACGAGATTCTAATTCATCTTTTTCAGATTGAAGATCAATTAATGCGTCAGCCTTAAGTTGTCTCTTCTCTTCTAGTAATGAAATTTCATTTTCTGAATCCTCAATTGATTTTTTAACATTCATTACATCGAATAATTTCATTAAATATTCATAATAATTCTTTTGTTCTTCAAACTCTTCTATAGTTTGATAAGTCGCTTGAATATCCTCAAGGTCTGTAATCTTATTTTTAATAACATTAAGAGTTCCTTCAAGTTCTTTATAAGCACGAATGGAATCTTGAATTGAGGCAACATCAATATGTTTTTCTTCAAGAATGTTATTATAAATAAATTCCTTAACGTTTGCGATAGGTTTAAATGCTAAAGCTTTAACTAAAAGTTTAAAATAATCCTCATTTATAGATCCAAAAGCATTACGGAATCCACGTTTTGCTTCACTCTTTGTAGAATAAATCTCTAAATCACGATTATTCTTTTTAAACTCCATTATTGAATATATATGCTTACCTTCTCCAATGAATAGTTTATCATCAAGAGGGCAATGTCCTCTATACATAATATATTTTGCAGGTCCAATTTCTCCAACTGCATCAATTACAGCACCAAGAACAAATGTTTCCCCTGTTGTTTCATTAAAGAATTGTAGACAAATATGACCTGTTACATCTCCATCACGAAGATATTCTTTTTCCTCAGCACCAAGCTTACATTTTACATAACCTTTAAGATCACGCTTTCCTTTTTCGTTTGCGGCAAGGTTAAAGTTTTGATCTCCACCTGTAAGTATAAAAGTTAAGGCATCAAGAATAGTTGACTTTCCTGATCCATTTTGTCCTGTAAGAAGAATGTTATCTTTAACTTCGATTGTTTCGTTAGCAAGATAGTGCCAATTAATTAATCTAATTTTATTAAGCTTAATCATTATGCTTTCTCCTCACTTTCCTCTACAATATGTTCAATTGACTCATATACCTCAGAAATTTCTTCAGTGTTGATTGCGAATAATATTGTAGGATAAATAATAACTCTTGCGGATGATGATTGAATATCACCCAAAACCTCAATTATATTAAATCTTCTAAATGTTCTTAATGCTTCTACTAAATCAGTCTTATTAATTCTCTTTTTAATTTCAAGATAATTATATTTTGTATGAATGTCTTCTACTGTAATAGAGATTTGTTCGTTTAATGAAGTCTCCTTCATCTTCTCGTGATATAGAATACGAAGAATTAAAAGCACAATTGTAAGATCTCTTTTTAGTTTAATAGAGTTTGTGGCTCCTCCACCAGAAATATATGCAACTCCAAGGTCAGTTTTTACTATAAGTTCATAACCAAGAATTGCGAAAAATTCTTCAAATAAATCCTTATAATTTATTAAGAAATAATAATCATTTTTATTGTTTTCTTTATCTCTTGCAAGGAAGGTATTTGAAAGCATCTTATTACATACGCTTTGGAATTGATCCTTTTGTCCTTGAGAGAATGTCTCATAATTTTGTAACATTAATTTTGTTCCTCCCTTGTAATTCTAAAGTTTGCCATCTTAAAATAATCAGTTTGTATTTCATCATCAAGTTTTAAAATTTTATATTGATGTTCTGATGCATAAATAAGCACATAAATGCATAATAATGCTTCATCAAATGTACCATTTGCATCTACAATTGATTTAGCTTCAAGTGAATTATTACTATCAAGTCTTCTTAATATAAAATCAGTCATATATGCTGGATCATATTTAGACTTAAATCCTTTTAATACTGAATCATCAAGTGATTCAAAATCAAAACGATCTAAATCAATTGAAGAGAAATCACCATGAACATATTTTCCTCTTGGTGTATAAAGGGATGCTTCACTAAATCCTTTAACAGATGGTAGATTTACAACTGCATTAATCTTAGTCATAGCTCTATCAATCTTACCCTCTTTATTCTCTTTTTTAATATATTTAAGCATTGTATTAAGCTTTCCAATTATATTATCTTCTTCTGTAAGTAAGAATTTAACCTTACCAATAGTTGAATTTATATAATTTTTATTCTTTTCATCAATACCTGTAATATAATCATCAAGTTCATTAAATATATCTACCATTTCATCAATATCACGGTTGGCTTTATCCATCGCAATATTTGGATTTCTAAAACGATACATATAATCCCCTGCTATAGCTTCCATAGCTCTTTTATCGCTAGATATTGATTCAAGTTTTGTTACAATCTTTAAACGATATTTATTAATATTATCAGCAGTTTTAAGCTTTGTATAAGTAGGCTCATAGATTTCTTCATTATATTCCATAAGTTTCTTCATTAAATCTTTAATTTCAGATGTTTCAACTACAGAATTTATGTAATCTTTAATTCTTGAATCCATCTTTCTTAATGATCGAATTAAAAGCTTAGTATTCTTATAAACCTCTGAAATCATTAAAGGATAATCAAGGTCTTCATTTGATAATAATGAATAAATTGTATAAATGTATCCTTTATATTCATTAGGATCTACAATTGATGTAAATGTTGGTGTAGCGTAGTCATCATCATCATTATAATAGTCATATGTTATTGTTTGAGGACATATTTCTTGTAATGCCTCAATCATAGTTATCGCAACATCAGTAAAATTTAATATTTCAGTATAATCAGCAGTTAAATCAATATATATCCAACCACATTCCTCAAGTCTTCTTAAAACTAGATTAGCAGTATCTCTATTGTTTTCTGGATTTTCAAGATTATCATTAAATTCTTCCATATCATCTACAAACAAATTATCATGATTATCTAAGTATAGAGTTAGTTCATCTACTACAAGCTTTCTATCTATTCCAAGAATTGATCCTGTTTCATAAATAGCAAAAGCCTGCATTGCGCAAGCTGTATATAATCTTTTATTTTTTGAAGATAGGATTGAAAAAAAATTTTGTGGTATTATGTCGAATAATTCCATTATAGTATCCACTCCCTTATATCACAAATCTATTTTAACAAAAAATCAGTTCAATTACAATCTAAATTAAAGAAAAAAGGGAATATTTATATTCCCTTTCTAAACGTTCTATACATTAAACTTGAATAACATTACGTCTCCATCTTCTACAACGTAATCTTTACCCTCTTGTCTAATTTTTCCAGCTTCTCTACATTTAGCATAAGAACCTTGAGCCATAAGATCATCATATGATACAGTTTCAGCACGAATAAATCCTTTTTGGAAGTCTGTATGAATTATTCCAGCGCATTCAGGTGCTGTCATTCCTTTTCTAAATGTCCAAGCTCTTACTTCTTTTTCACCTGCTGTAAAATATGTCGCAAGTCCTAAAAGATCATATGTAGCACGAATAAGCTTATTAAGTCCTGCTTCAGGAATACCAAGTTCTTCAAGATACATTGGTTTATCTTCTTCAGGAAGTTCTGATATCTCAGCTTCAATTTCAGCTGAAATTGGAACTACCATAGAACCTTCTTCATCTGCATACTTTTTAAGAGCCATATAATATTTACTTTCTTCAGGATTTCCTATTTCATCCTCAGACATGTTTGCGACATACATTATCTTTTTTCCTGTAAGGAATCCATAGTTTTTAATTATTTCCTTCTCTTCATCTGTAAGGTCTACTGCTCTTACAGGCTTCATTTCAAGTAGGGAAGACTCAATTCTCTTTAAAATTGCATATTCCACTTCAGCATTATCCATCTTAGATTGTGCCTTTTTCGCAATCTTTTGAATTCTATTTTGTACAACTTCAAGATCAGCTAACGCAAGCTCAATTCCTATAGTTTCAACATCACGAATGGGGTCTACTGATCCCTCAACGTGAGTAATATTATCATCATCAAAACAGCGTACAACCTCAACAATTGCGTCTACTTGTCTAATATTACCTAGGAATTGGTTACCAAGACCTTCTCCCTTTGATGCGCCTTTTACAAGTCCTGCAATATCTGTAAATTCACATATTGCGTGTACTAATGATTTTGGCTTATACATTTCATTTAGCTTATCAAGTCTTTCATCAGGTACTTCAACAACTCCAACATTTGGTTCAATAGTTGCGAAAGGATAGTTAGCCGCAAGAGCTCCAGCTTTTGTTATCGCATTAAATAAAGTTGATTTTCCAACATTTGGAAGACCAACGATTCCGGCAGTAAGTGCCATTTTCATCACTCCAATTTCAAAACATTTATATTATACTTTATTTAGAAAATAAATCAATTATCTAGAGAACTTTTCACTATATAATTTTTTTGCTTCCTCTATTACTTCCATTGCTTTTTTCTTAGGTAAAATTTCATGAACATCTACATTTTTACCTTCAAGTTCTTTATATATTTTAAAGAAATGAGTAATCTCATCAAAAATATGCTTTGGTATATCAGATACATCATCATAATTATTATAATTAGGATCATGAAGTGGTACTGCAATTATCTTTTCATCGTCCCCCATATCATCTGACATAATAAGAACTCCTATTGGCTTACATTCTACTATTGCCCCTGGAATAATTTCCTCAGAACATAACACAAGTACATCAAGTGGATCTAAATCATCGCAGTATGTACGTGGAATAAAGCCATAATTTGCAGGATAATGAGCTGAAGTATATAAAATTCTATCTAGCCTTAATATTCCTGTTTCCTTATCGAGTTCATATTTATTTTTTGAATTTTTAGATATTTCAATATAAGCAATAAAACGAGAGGGTGTAACTCTTGAATCATCAATATCATGCCAAATATTCATATTAACAATCCTCCATATCTTTAGGGTTGTTTCTATCGGGATAGATAAAGAAAACTTTATCTTTAGTAAATTTCGTATTCTCTAAAAATGATTTTCCAAGATAATGAATAAATGGTACTACATCATACATTACCGCAAGCCATAAATAAAATGAAGGTTTTGCTTCCTTATCTCTTGTATAATCATTTAAAGCTTTAATTCTTTCTTTATATGTAGACTTTTTATTAAGGCCATAACATTCAACTATATTTCTATAGTCTTTCATACGATATTCTTTATTTTGAGTTTTAAATATTTGATATATATCATCACTCATTTTTTCTAAATCATTTATATTTAGATTTGTTAAATCACATAAAAATGAATTAGGATAAAGATATTTACAATAATCTATAAAAATTGTTGGTACATATAAATTAAAAAATGGTTTAAATTTAGAGTTTGGATTAATCTTATATGAAATTACACTATCGATTAAAATAATTTTTGTAAGGTTAGAGAAACCTTTATATATTATCTTTGTTTGAAAATCTTGTGTCATAGGATTATATCTTACAACATAATATTTTAATCTAGATAATTTTTTTAACTCAGGCGAATTTAAAATAGAAAGATTGGCCTTTCTAACATATAAATCCTTAATAAAATGTTTCTTATATGCCATATAGTCAATCCTCCTTAATTCATTAATTATTTATATATAAATTATAACTTTTTTATAGTCGATTTACAATGTCAAGTACAGCGTTTTGGATATCTTTACAAAGCTTATCTGCATTTTCCTCTGAATCAGATATACCTTCAGTGTAAATTTTAATCTTTGGTTCTGTACCAGATGGTCTTAATACAAACCAAGCACCATTATCAAACTCATATCTTAACACATTTGATTCTGGTAGAGTAAGTTTATATTTTTCACCTGTTTTATAGTTTATTCCAGTTTTTGTTAAATAATCTTCACGAGATACTAAATTGAAATCACCAAACTTAAGGTCTTCATTTCTAAAGAATTCCATAATAGACTTAATTTTTTCTTTTCCATCAAGTCCTTCAAGATAAATATTAGATATAGTATCTTTATAATATCCATATTCTTTATATAAATCCTCTAAAACATCAACTAAATCTTTACCTTGCGCAAGATAATAAGCGCAAGCCTCACATAATAATAGACAGGCTTGTGCAGAATCTTTATCACGAACACATGGGCTTATTAAGCATCCGTATGATTCTTCATATCCGAACACATATTCTCCTTTATGTTCACGCTTTTTAATAACTCCCGCAATAAACTTAAATCCAGTTAAAACATTAACTGTTTCAATATTATATTTTTTGGCAATCTTAGAAGCCATTTGGCTTGATACAATAGTTGATACCATATATCCTTTTTTAGGCCATGTTGGATCTTTCTTACGTTTATTCTCGCAAATATAATTAAATAGAATTGTTGCCATTTCATTACCTGTAAGAAGTCTATAGTGCCCATCGTGTAATACACCACATCCAAGTCTATCAGCATCTGGGTCTGAAGCTAAAAGTAGTCTTGCGCCAATCTCAGTTCCATATTTAATAGATTTTATAAATGCGTCCTTATTTTCAGGGTTAGATGATTCAGCTTGACTAAAGTCAGGATCTACTGTCATTTGTTGAATAATTGGTTTTACATGATATCCCATATCTTGTAAGAAACGTGGAATATATACTGAACCTGTTCCATGAAGTGGAGTATATGTTATAAGAAATTTCTTTTCAACATCAGGATTTAATCTTATTTTAGATATTTCATCAAGATATACACCATCATATTCATCATATAAGTAATGAACATTTTTCCAGTTATCATTAAATTTAATATTAAATAATGATTCAATAGAATTTATTTCCTTAATTACAGCGTTAGCTTCTTCTACTTGAAGTTGACATCCATCTTCGTTATAAGCTTTAAATCCATTATATTCCTTTGGATTATGAGAGGCAGTAATCATAATACCTCCACAGCAATTTAAATGTCTTACAGTCCATGAAAGTTGTGGAGTTGGACGAAGAGTATTATAAACAAATACTTTCTCAAAGCCTAAAGATGTTAATACATGAGCGGCTTCATTTGCAAATTCTTTTGAATTGTGTCTATTATCAAAAGATATCGCAACTCCTCTACTTAAAGCTTTTTTTACATTTTTAATTAAATAACGACCAAATCCTAGAGTAGCCTTACGAACATTATATACATTCATACGAGCACTACCTGGACCCATAATACCTCTTATTCCACCAGTTCCGAATTCAAGATCATCTGTAAATGCCTCTTTTAATTCGTCTTCTGTCATATTTTTAATTATGGCCTTAAAATTCTTATCAAGACCTGGGCATGATAGCCAATATTCTGCTTTTTCTTTATAATTCATATGTTTCTTTTAAACCTGTCCCTTTTTTAAATCATTTAAATTTTTTATCGCAACTAACTTCGCAAATACTTTTCTTATAACCATATCAAGATATGAATCCTCACTATAATTTGCTGGTGCTATAAAATCGACTCTATTTTCTTGTAGTAATTGTCTTGCAATTTTATCATCGTTATTCTGATAAATCGCAATCGCAGTACCTCCATTTTCTCTTACAAGTTTCATACAAGGTACATCTGTAAGACCATCACCAAAATATAACATATTCTCAAATTTAACATATCTATCTTCATCTTTAATTTTAGCATTTAATTTTTTATCATCACTTAAATCAAATGCTCCTTTTGATATTCTATTTAAGAATTGTGTTTTCATTGTGTAATTTACTACATATGCAGGGAAATCCGCAATTCCATCTTTATCATAATGGAATTCACACGCATATATTTCTTTAAAATATTTTGCGATACTAGTTCCTTTTATAATCTCTTTAAGTCCTGATGATATAATATAATGCTCAGCTTCAAAACCTAAAGCATTCGCAAGTTGATTTATTCTTACAAAAAAGCTCTCTACGCCTTCAAATAAATTAACCTTATCACCACAAGATTTAAGATATTCTCTTGTAAGTTTAATATTATTCCTTTTAGAATACTTCATCATTGTATACATATAAGCTAAAATTCGCTCAATATTATTTCCTGGATTTAAAGCTTCTTCTGATGTCGCAGTCCAAAACTCATTTGCTGATAGTTGCATATTAGGAATAAACGCATATTCCTGCATATCTTTATCACAAAGAGTCTTATCAAAATCATACATAAATACAACTTTTTCCATTACCTTACTCCTCATCTGTTTTAAGAACCGCAAGGAAGGCTTCTTGAGGCACTTCAACTGAACCTATTGCCTTCATCTTTTTCTTTCCTTCCTTTTGTTTTTCTAATAATTTTTTCTTACGTGAAATATCTCCACCATAACATTTAGCTAAAACATCTTTTCTCATAGCTTTAATATCAGATCTAGCTATTACTTTATTACCAATAACTGCTTGAACTGGTACTTCAAATAGTTGACGTGGTATAAGTTCTTTAAGCTTTTCAACCATTGCCTTACCTCTTGGGTATGCAAAATCTCTATGAACTATCATAGATAATGCGTCTACTGTATCGCCATTAAGCATAATATCCATTTTAACTAGGTTAGATTCCTTATATTCACCTATTTCATAATCAAGAGAGGCATAACCTTTAGTATATGATTTAAGCTTATCAAAGAAATCATATACAATTTCAAGAAGTGGCATATCATAGTGAATCGCAACTCTTGTCTCTTCAAGATACTTCATATCAATGAATGTACCTCTCTTCTTTTGGCATAATTCCATAATAGGTCCTATGTATTCTGATGGAGACATAATTGTTGCGGTAACATATGGCTCTTCAATATAAGATAATACATTTGGAGCTGGTAAATCAGCTGGATTTGATATTTCAATCATATCACCATTAGTAAGATGAACATGATATTTTACTGATGGTGCTGTAGCGATTAATTCTATATTAAATTCTCTTGATATTCTTTCACGAATTATATCCATATGAAGAAGTCCTAGGAAACCTGTTCTAAATCCAAAGCCTAATGCTTGAGATGATTCAGGCTCATAGATAAGTGAGGCATCAGATAATTTTAATTTATCTAAGGCATCCTTTAAATCAGGATATTGTTTAGTATCTATTGGATAAAGTCCGCAGAATACCATAGGATTTAATTTACGATATCCTGGAAGTATTTCATCTGAATGATTTTCAACTGTTGTGATAGTGTCTCCTACAGATACATTATTAATATCTTTAATTGATGCAGTTATATATCCAACATCACCTGCAGTTAAATATTCAAGTGGCATTTCTTTTGGTGTACGAACACCAACCTCTACTACTTGATATTTAGAATGTGTCGCATTAAATTCTATAGTATCTCCTACCCTAATAGTTCCATTTACAACTCTTACAAGTACTATAACTCCTCTATAAGAATCAAAGGCACTATCAAATATTAAAGCCTTAACAGGACCCATTGGGTCACCATTTGGTGCAGGCACTTTTTCTACAACTTGTTCCAAAATTTCACGAATACCAATTCCTACCTTAGCGGATGCTAAAACAGCATCATCAGCAGGTATTCCTATAACATCCTCAATCTCTTTTTTTACTTCTTCAGGATGTGCAGATGGTAAATCTATTTTATTTATTAGTGGTAAAATCTCTAGATTATTATCAAGCGCAAGATATACATTGGCAAGTGTTTGTGCTTCAACTCCTTGTGTCGCATCAACTACTAAGATAGCTCCTTCACAGGCTGCAAGACTACGTGATACCTCATAAGTGAAATCTACATGTCCTGGAGTATCAATTAAATGGAATATATATTCCTCTCCATTTAATGCCTTATATTGTAACGCAATCGCATTAAGTTTAATTGTAATTCCTCTTTCACGCTCAAGTTCCATTGAATCAAGCATTTGATCTTGCATTTCTCTTTTTTCTATGCTTTCACACATTTCAATAATTCTATCAGAAAGTGTTGTTTTTCCATGATCAATATGGGCTACTATACAAAAATTTCTAATGCTTCTTTGTCTTTTTAAAAGTTCTTCTTTATTTAACTCTTTCACGGCAATATAGCTCCTTAATAAAAAATACACCTTTATTTTACTATAAAAGCGCAAATAAAACAATAAAAGCCTTAACTTAAGTTAAGGCATTTCACGTTTTTCTTCTTTATTTATTTCATCTTTGTTATTCTCTAAATCAAGTTCCATAAATTGTGGTTCAGGGTCAGTAAATTTCATGCCCTTATATCCTTTACGCTTTGTCTTAATTAAGAATATAAATAGGAAGACAAATGATATTACAAGAATTGTTATATTCGATATTCCCATTGATAATCCTGCACAAAATGTTGGAGTAAGACTCGGGATAAATTTATGTAATGTAAATAATATTAATATTCTAGATCCAATTCGTGAAAGATTTAAAACTGTCGCAAGACCAGTTTGTCCAAATCCATATAAAAGTCCTAAGACTGCAGCACATATTCCAAGAGATGGAATAGATAGTGAATCCCACTTAAATATCTCTTTTACCATGGTTTTATAAGTTTCTGATTTAGCATCTGCTGATGTAAATAAATCTGTTATTTGATCAAGTAATATAAATCTTAATAATACATAACCTGCAAGTGAAATAATAGTTACAAGAATTAAAGTTCTATAAAAAACTTTAAGAGTTCTTTTCATATTTTTAGCACCAACATTTTGTGATACTATTGAAGATTCCCCTTCTTCAAATGAATTTGTAGGAGATGTCACAAGACCAGATATATTATTTGATACTCCAAGAGTTCCAACAATTAACCCTTCTGTTTCGACATTCCAATATTTACCACACATTCCGTTTACTACAACTTTACCAAAAGACATTACAAACTTTCCTAAGAAAATAGGAATAGATAACACTAATATTGGTTTAACATATTCTATGGATGGTATCATCATCTTAAGTGATAATCTTAATATATTAGATTTTGAAAATAATTTATATAAACCAATTAGAGTTAGTGTTGCTTGTCCTATAATAGTTGCGATTTCTACATATTTTATATCTTTTAGCCCAATTCCATATATAAATAAAACTGTAAAAGATAATTTTAATGTCATGACAAGTATATTTAAATTAAGTGCAATTTTAGAATTACCTTTAGCTTTTTCAAGTCCAATAAATATGTTATTTATTGATACAAAAGCAAGTTCTAACATTTGTAATCTAAAATAAGTATCACCAAGTTTAATTGATTCAGGCGCTACTTGACATAATTTCATAATAGGAACAGCTAGGGGTATTAATATAAGCATTAATATTCCTGACATTATAATTGCCATAGAGAATAAATTAGATGAGGCATGTCTCGCACCAGCCACATTACCTTTACCATATAGTCTTGATACAAGTACTCCACCACCTGCCGCAAGGCCACCTCCAAAAGCTCCTATAGTATTTTTTATTTGAGAAATAGAGGATACTGCATTTTGAGCAACAGTTGATATTTTCGCACAAATTATTTGGTCAATAATAGTATATAAGGCATTAAAGAATTGATATACAAATATAGGCATACATATTATAAGTATAGTACTTAAAATATTACCTGTAAGAATCATTTTTCTTCTTTGTTTAGATTTATCAAGTGATAATAGGGTTTTAGCTTCTTTATAAGTTTTTTCACTTAAATTTTTAATATAATTATCATATGTTTGAATATAATCTTTATATTCTTCTTCTCCCTTTATTTTATATTTATCTCTTTTTTTAATAGCTTTATATAATGCATATTCTTCTGAATTTACATACATTTTAGTTTTATCAGGTTTATTTGAATTAATATAATTTATCTTTTGTTCTATATTTAAAAGGGCGTATTTTAGTTTATTTATTTTTTTAGAATCTGTTTCATTATTAATTTTTTCTATTAATAAATCTCTTTTATTATTTAATTTAATAATATCCATAAAAACAACCCCTTTCATATATATTTTATACCATTAAAAATTATTTAAAAGGAAAAATTATCACAAGAAAAAAGCATTCACATATTATGAATGCCTTTTTATACACAAAATTATATAAGCCATGTTATGTATTCATTACTGAATGGTAATCATCTATCTACGACATAAGTCGTCCCGCCAAATAGCTTCTTATTTGCCTTCAGCAAGCTCTCCTACCAAATTTGGATTTCTAGCTTGAGGGGTTTACCGCGTTTCATTTTCTCGTTTCCAAGAAACTCGTCTCTGTGGCACGTTAAATCATCACCATATCATATGACTTAGGCTAAGATTGCCGTTACCTTAAAGGTACCCAGTCTTATTTTTTAGGCTGGCACAAACACTACAGCCATCACAGGCTGTGCTAGCATGGACTTTCCTAACGTATATAAATATACGCTCGATTACCCTAATTTCATGCCCCTTTATTATATATTCTTTTTAATAATAATGTCAATTAAAATATTCCTGTAAAGAATATAATAAGACCTATTATTATAAGAATTGAACCACCAAGAATTTCAGCCCAAGGACCAAGCTTCATACCAACTTTTTTACCAATATATACTGATGGTACACAAATTATAAAAGTCATTAAATCAACAATTAATGCACAAATAATTGCCTCTTTTATAGTATAATCAGAAATAGTAATTCCAACAGATAATGCATCTATTGATGTAGCGATTGCTTGAACAATTAGAAGTCCAAATGTAAGTTTCTTTAAATTCACTTCTTTATTTTCGTTATCACTATTATCTTTTTTAGCTTCTTTAATATCCTTAATTCCCTCAAATAACATCTTACCACCAATAAAGGCTAAAATTAGTAATGCAAGAATTGGAATTATTTTATATTTTTCAATAAAACTAAAAGCTTCGTAAACTGTATGTCCTAATAAATATCCAATTAATGGCATTAATGCTTGGAAAAAACCAAACATACCTGCAATTAAGAATACCTTTCTAAGCTTCATTTTATTATCATTTAAACCATTAGCCATAGATACAGCAGATGCATCCATCGCAAGTCCTATACCAAGGGCCATACTTGATATAATAAGTTTTACCATTATAATATCCTCCGAATGTAAAAATAAAGGCGAGATGATACATAGCAAATAGATGTTATGTATAAGTCTCGCCTTTTAATACTATACCTGGATAAATCCAATATGTAGATATAGTAACTTAAATTTCTTTAAGCAGCCTACTCCCTTATAAATATTTGGGGGTATTAATATTACTTAGCCTCTTCTTTTTTATCTTCCTTTTTGAAGTCAGGCTTTAATGCATCTTTACGAGATAAGTCAATTTGTCCCTTATCGTTAACATTGATGCACTTTACAAGGATTTCATCACCAACATGGCAGACATCCTCAACTTTTTCAACTCTCTTAGTATCAAGTTTTGAAATATGGCACATACCTTGGCATCCATCCCATAATTCAACGAAAGCACCATATGCTTCAACTCTTACTACCTTACCAGTATAGATCTTACCAACTTCTACTTCACGAGTTAAATTTTCAATTTGAGCAATTGTCTTATCAACAACGGCTATGTCCATATGCATTACATATACTCTTCCGTCTTGCTCAATATCAATCTTAACATTGTCATTAGCCTCAATAATTTGGTTAATAACCTTTCCTCCAGATCCAATTACATCTTTAATCTTATCTGGGTTAATTCTAATCATCTTAACCTTTGGTGCATACTTAGATAATTCTGGTCTTACTTCAGCAATAGTTTGCTTCATATGATCAAGGATTTGAAGTCTTCCCTTCTTAGCTTGTGCTAAAGCTTCCTTTAAAATTTCATAAGTAATTCCCTTAATCTTGATATCCATTTGAAGAGCTGTAATTCCTTCAGTAGTACCAGCTACCTTAAAATCCATATCTCCAAGGTGGTCTTCAAGACCTTGAATATCAGTTAGAATTGTATAATCATCACCATAAGTTATAAGTCCCATTGCAATACCTGCAACTGGAGCCTTTATTGGAACTCCTGCAGCCATAAGTGACATTGTAGATGCACAAATAGTTGCTTGTGAAGATGAACCATTTGATTCAAGAATCTCAGATACTGTACGAATAGTATATGGGAATTCATCTTCAGATGGAATAACATATGATAATGCTCTTTCTCCTAAAGCACCATGTCCTATTTCACGACGTCCTGGTGCACCATATCTTCCTGTTTCTCCTACTGAGAATGAAGGGAAGTTATAGTGAAGAATCCATCTCTTTGGTTCTTCATCATTAAGACCATCTAATATTTGATTATCAGTTAATGGTCCTAGTGTAGTTACTGCAAGAGATTGAGTTTGTCCTCTTGTAAATAATGCTGAACCATGAGTTCTTGGTAATACATCAACTCTTGATGATAGAGGTCTTATTTCATCAGTCTTACGACCATCAGGACGAATCTTATCAACAGAAATTAAACGTCTAACCTCTGTATGAAGAATAGATTCAAGTGAGTGTCCTACATTGTCCATTAAATGCTTCTTAGCATCTAAATCAAATACCTTAACTCCTTCAACTTCTTTAAAGAAATTTCTTTCTTCAAAGTGAGCAGTAGTCTTTGCGTTTACAGCATCGATTGCTGCATATCTTTCAAGTTTATCCTCGATACGAATTGCTGCAACTAAATCTTTCTCTGCAAAAGCCTTAACCTCAGCATCAATTTCCTTATCAACCTCAAATAGAGTTACCTCCATCTTAGGTTTTCCAACTTCCTTAATAATAGTTTGTTGGAAATCACATAATTCTTGAATAGCTTTGTGTCCAAATACTAAAGCTTGCCACATAGCATCCTCAGTTACTTGGTCAGCTCCTGCTTCAACCATGTTAATTGCTTGGTGAGTACCAGCAACTGTTAAATTAATATCTGTTAATTCCATTTGTGCTGGAGTAGGGTTAATTACATATTCACCATTAATTCTTCCAACTTTAACTCCTGCGATTGGTCCATCGAATGGAATTTCAGAAATGCATAACGCAATAGATGAACCAAGCATTGCTGCCATTTCTGGTGAACAATCAGGGTCATTAGATAATACTGTATTTACAACCTGAACCTCATTGTTAAATCCTTCTGGGAATAGAGGTCTAATAGGTCTATCAATTAATCTTGATGTAAGAGTTTCATGCTCTGAAGCCTTACCCTCTCTTCTTAAAAATCCTCCAGGAATCTTTCCTGCTGCATATTGCTTCTCTTGGTATAAAACCATAAGTGGGAAGAAATCTTGAACAGTCTCAGAAACCTTTGTTACAACTGCAGATAAAACTACAGTTTCTCCATAGTAAACCATGCAACAACCATTTGCTTGTTTACCAACTTCACCGATTTCGACCTTAAGTGGACGTCCTGCCCAATTAAACTCGAATGTCTTCTTATCGCTCATTTAATATTCTCCTTTAATTTCAGATCTTTTTTGTTTTCATTTACTCTTTTAAACAACATATTTATTGTATCACAACTCTAAAATAAATACACTATTTTTTATTAATAAAAAAGTAAAAATAACACTTTAAGACTAAAAAATGTAATTTGTACTAAAAAAGAACTCAGACAATAATTCTGAGTTCTCTTTATAATTAGTATCTTAATCCTAACTTTTCGCAAGTTGACTTGTACTCATCAAGATTCTTAGACTCTAAGTATCTTAAAAGATTACGTCTTTGTCCAACCTTAGTTAAAAGACCACGTCTAGCTCCGAAATCATGGATATTCTTAGAAAGATGCTCGTTTAAAGCCTCAATCTCCTTAGTAAGAATTGCTACTTGAACTGATGTAGAACCAGTATTCTTAGCGTTTCCACCGAAATCTTTAACTAATTGTGCCTTTACTTCTTTAGAAAGTGCCATTTTTGTATCCTCCGTTTTTTAATATTTGACTCGATATTCAACGTATTCGCCCTGGAGTGGTCGACATACAAAGAACACGTCCTTAATTATTTTAGCATAATAATTTTATTTATCAAGAGAAATGTTACTTTTTTTAGATTCTTGTTAAATTCTTAATTAATTTTACAAAACTTTTAAAAATAATTTTAGTAAAAAGTAATAGTAACTCGCTATATATTATACGAGGAGATGAAATAGGCTCCCTTAACATTATAGATTGGAGTGATTTTTTTGATGGTAGTGATTAAGACCTACTAGAGAGGAGATCATATGGAGTATTTAACTATACTCATGCTAATTCTTATTGTTATAGCTTATATTTTCAAAAATAAGTAATAACTAAAAGAATTCATATCTCCTTTCTAAAAATGTTAAAAAGCATCAGTGTTAGCGCGCTGATGCTTTTCTTTTAAGAATTCATAATCTCCATCCATATGTTATCATTATTATTAAAAATAATCAAGTTTTATTTTAAAAACAATCTTAATTTTTTCTTCTATTTATAATCAAATACTCTATATTGATAATTTTTTTAAATTTATTTTAGTAAAAAGTAATAGTAACTCGCTATATATTATAATGAGGAGATGAAATAGGCCCCCTTAACATTATAGATTGGAGTGATTTTTTTGATGGTAGTGATTAAGACCTACTAGAGAGGAGATCATATGGAGTACTTAATTATGCTCCTGCTAAACCTTGTAGTTATAGCTTATATTTTCAAGAATAAGCAATAGCTCAAGATTTTGAATCTCCTTTCTAA
>CAZJAM010000007.1:0-57117 GCA_964544095.1 uncultured Anaeroplasmataceae bacterium
AGCGTTGATTCTGCCCATGAAGTATATACAACAAATTATCCAACGTTTGATATGCTATTAAGATGTAGTCAAACAACATTAAATACATATGGAGACTCAGTAAATGATGAAAAATATTATTATTATGAAGTTACTTTTCCACAAGATGTTAAAGTTATAGTATCTGATGAAGAAGAAGTTATAAGGTCTAATAATAACGTATATGTAGTCAATGCTAAAAATAAAGTTCGCTTTACGGTAAAAGGTATAAATGATTTTGGGACTAATGTCACATTTAAGATTCAAAAATATTATTGTGATTAAAATAATATCTTAAAACATCGGGAGTAGGTATATGCCTACTCCTTTAGATTTGATTACTTGAAATTATCATTGCTTATAGAGAATTGGTAATCTAAAATGTATTATAAAAGTAGTTTTTTTCTTAAAAAAATGTTATCATTAAATAAAGTATGGTGATTAATTATTATGAATGATAATAATTATGGTAGTGGATATCATTTATTTAATTTAATAGGTTCTATATGTATATTTGGATTAGGCGTCGCAATTATATTATTAATTGATTCTAAATATATTTTTTGGGGGAAAATATGCCCAATAATAATACTTGCGATAATACTTATAATATTAGGTGCTTTATGGAGTAAACTTATTTCAAGAAAATATAGATATTCATGGGTAAGAAGTCTTAAAAAGAAATATCACGATGAAAATGAGTCATATAACTTATATAAAGTAGATCCAAAGCTAGCTGAAAAAGGGTTAAATGACTATGAATATCATAGCCTTGTGAAATTTAGAATTCTTAATTTCTTTTTATTCTTATTATCGGCTTTAATGCTTATATTTGGTCTCGTTGATTTAAAGGGCTTTTTGCTTCATGATGTAATACTACCTATTATTATGATTATATCTGGCCTAGGAATATTTTTTGTAACAATAGATTTTATAGCTGAATCTATTGTAAAACTACACTTTAGAAGACATAAAGATAAGTATGATAAAAAAGAATATCATCCAAAAGATACTATATTTAATAAAAATTTGCGTATTTACTATATACCAATTTCTATTTTTGTTGGTATAATATTAGTAATGATAGTTGTTGATTTTTCTAAATCAATAATTGAAATAGCAAGGCCTATTATAATAATTACATTTGTTTGGATATTTGTTTGCGTTGGTATTGATTTTATAATTTCAAAAATAATTAATAGTTTTAAAGTATTAAATGAAGAAGCAAATACCACAATTGATAACGACATATCTGATGAAATAGAAAATGAATTACAGAATGAAAAGGAGCATGATAATAATGAAGTTTAATGATGAAGAGTTAAAGCAATTTAAAAGAGATCTAGGAGCTTCATTACAGGAGCTTTCAAAAAAATATAAGATTGATATTACAATTGGAAAAATAAATGTAATAGATGATATGTTTACAGTTCGTCTTTCAGCAGAACATAAAATATTACCTAAAAAAGTTATTACACCTTCTAAGCCAATTATAAAACAAGCTCCTACTCCAAAAGCAAAGAAGTTAGATGCAATATCAGATAAGGAACTAGAGGATTTAAATTTAGATGATTTGGATTTAGATGACCTAGATGATAAAGAGCCTAAAAAAGTAGAGCCAAAACCTGTAAAGAAGGTTGAACCACAAAAAACACAACCAACTCCAGTATCAAAGCCAAAGAAGTTAGATGCAATATCAGATAAGGAGCTTGAAGATTTAGATTTAGATGACTTAGACTTAGATGATTTAGAGGATAAGGGACCTAAAAAGGTAGAGGAAAAACCTATAAAGAAGGTTGAATCACAAAAGGTGCAACCAAAACCAGAACAACCTTCAATATCTAATCAGCCAAAGAAAAAGAAGATTTCTGAGCTTACCGATGAAGAAATAGCTACAATGGATTTAAATGATATTGATTTTGAGGATGAGGAAGAAGAAAAACCAACTCCTAAGAAGAGAAAATCATATAGAGAAGATGATGATTCAAGATATGATCAAGAACTTGAAAGGTTTATTAATCCTGGAAAGAAAGTATCATATGATGATCCTAAAACTGTTTTCGATGAGAAAAATGATGGAAAGAAATATACATATGATGAAGATATATCAGATGATGAGATAGATGCATATCTTTCATCATCAGGAATACTTAATTATTCTTTTCAAGCAAAACTTATTCAAGCCGATGGATTACTTCAAGATTACTATACAGATGTAAAGAATCTATTATTATCTAATGATGGAGTAAAATCTAAGGTTGGATGGGATTATGATACATTTACATATGGATCAAAGATTATCGCAAGACTTGGAATAAAAGATGATAAGCTTGAGGTATATCTAGCACTTGATCCTGAAGAGTATGAAGGATCTTCATATAATGTTACAACCGTTAAGAAACCAGATATTAAAGAAACTAAAATACTTGCGGTAGTTGGCTCAATGGATGATGAAGATCAACTATATGATTTAATAGGTGATCTTGCGGAAGCATTTGGAATATTGCCAGGTGAAGATAGATATGATGACTATCATTTCCAATATGAAACTAATGATGAATTAATCGCAAGAGGACTTATTAAACAAAGTTAATAATTTGACTTATATAAAAATATATGTTATATTTTACACATAGCGATGAAGAGAAGATATATAAGAATATTCATTCATAGAGAGTGCATAGATGGTGTAAATGCATAATGATACTTATATTGTGAGCTTGGAGCTTCAATTATGACGTGTTGGCGCGTTAAGCCATGAGGTAAGATTTATCTTACGAATTAAAGGTGGTACCACGATTATATTCTCGTCCTTTTTATGAGGACGAGATTTTTTTATTAAAGGAGGACTAAAATATGCCAATTATTTTACCAGAGGATATTCCTGCATATAAAACATTAGAGGATGAGAACGTATTTGTAATGCGTCCTCAAAGAGCTTCTACTCAAGATATAAGACCAATTGAAATTTTAATATTAAACTTAATGCCTACAAAGATTGATACAGAAACACAACTTGCAAGATTACTTGCAAATTCAACATTACAAGTAAAACTTACATTACTTCAAACATCAACACATAAAGCGACCCATACATCAGAAGAGCATATGGATAGATTCTATAAGACTTTTGATCAAATAAAAGATAAGACTTATGATGGAATGATTATAACAGGAGCTCCTGTAGAACAAATGGATTTTGAAGAAGTTGAATATTGGGATGAGTTATGTAAGATATTTGATTATGCTGAAACTAATGTTACAACAACTATGTATATTTGTTGGGGAGCACAAGCCGCTTTATATTATTACTATGGTATAAAGAAGCATATTCTTAAGGAAAAATTATTTGGAGTATTTGCTCATAAGAAGATGGTTAAGTTTGAAGCCCTTCTTAATGGAATAGATGATATATTTTATATTCCACAGTCAAGACATACTACAATAGATGATAAAGATTTACAAAATAATAAGAATCTTGTAGTACTTGCTCATTCAGATGGAGCTGGAGATACCATTGTAAAATCAGTTGATAACACTAAATTATTTATTCTTGGTCATGTAGAATATGATAAGTTTACTCTAGATAAGGAATATAAAAGAGATTTAGCTAAGGGACTTCCTATAAAGGAACCTGAAAATTACTATATTAATGGTGATATTAATGTTTTATGGAGAAGTACTGCGACAATATTATTTTTAAATTGGTTAAATTATTATGTATATCAAGTGACTCCTTATGAATTTAAGGAAATATTAAAGAAATACTAGGCTTTGATTTTTCAAAGTCTTTTTTCTTTAAATAAAAGATAGTATAATAGAGATACTTAGGTGGTGGTATTATGAACATCAAAGTTACAATATCTAATGGACTTGCTTATGGAAAAACCGTAAAAGTTCATAAAGAATCTTTAAATCATGATATTTATTCATCAAATGATGAAATCGAGATAGAAAAAGTTGATAAAGCAATTGATAAAGCGTATAGCGAACTTGAATGTTTAAAGAGTGATGATAGAGATGATATGGAGCTTATAAATGTTCAACAAATGCTTGTTAAAGATCCTATTCTTCATGCTGATTTATTAAAACTTATTGATGAAAAACATTATACTGCACATAAAGCACTTATGGATGTATTTGATTCATATATAAAGAAGTTTAAAGAGGCAAGAACTACCTACCTTCAAGAAAGAGCTCTTGATATGGAAGATATTAAAAGAAGGGTAATGTTATGCCTTGATGATTATGAACAAATAAATGTTAGTGGGGATATAATTTTAGTAACTGATAATCTATATCCATCATATCTTATGACATATGGTAAGCAAATAATAGGTGTAATAGCTTTAAATGGAGGATTTACATCGCATAGCGCAATACTTTGTAAATCAAGAGAGATACCATATGTATTGGTTGATGATATTTCTCAAATTGATGGTAATGTACTTATTGATACAAGAAAAAATATTATTAACCTAAATCCTACAAAAAAGGATATAGAAGAATATAACAATATAATAAGGGGTAGGGAATCATTTGAGATAAATGATTTTAAATCCTTTGGTATTCATATGTTTGCCAATGTAACGTCTAATAATGATATATATAAAGTTATTAAATATAATATGGATGGAATTGGATTATATCGTACAGAACTTATATTTATGAATCTTGATAGACCTATGTCATATGAAGAACAATATAAGATATATAGTGAAGCTTGTGATATGATGTGGAATAAAAATATTTGTTTCCGTACATTTGATATAGGTGATGATAAGCAACTATCTTATATTAATACATTCCGTAAGGGAATAGATAATTATAAGAATAATCCAGAAGTATTTGAAACACAAATAAAAGCATTAATAAATGCGAATGAATATGGAAATATGAAAATAATGTTTCCAATGATTGAAACACCTGAAGAATATAAATTTTTAAAAGATTGGGTTTTAAGGATTAAAGATGAATTAAATAATGATAAACCTATTCAAATTGGAATGATGCTTGAAACTAAGAAAGCTATTGAATGCTTAGAAGATTTTAATGATGTTGATTTTATGTCACTTGGAACTAATGATCTTACAAAAGAACTTTATAATATCTCAAGAGAAGATACTCTAAATTATAGAGTGTTTATTAAGGATTTACTTAGAACCTTAAGAAAAGTTGTAGACATTCTTAAAGAAAAAGGTATTGGACTTTCTATATGTGGTGAGCTTGCTTCAGTTAAGAGCGTAGTTAAAAGATTATATAGAGTAGGTATTAGAAACTTTAGTGTATCAACTGCTTCAGCACGTTTGCTTAATGAAGCATTGCTAGAGGAGATTGAGGAATGAAAGAATTAGAGTTTGTAGGCGTTAAAGCGTGGGAAAACGAAGAACTTGAATATCCTAAAATGAATAAGAAGAAAAGATTTTATTTGTTTATGTGGATATATGTGCTATCTGGTATAGCCGGTACTATATATGAAACAATACTTACACTTGTACTCCATCAAAGGTTTGAATATAGAAGTGGTTGTATACTTGGTATTGTAAATTTTGTATATGGTATGGGTGGACTTGTGATATGCATTATATTTTGTGCTAAAAAATGGAAAGTCTGGCAGATATATTTAATGGGTGCGTTTTTTGGAGGATTCTTTGAAATGACACTATCTTATCTTGAAGAAGCAATTCTTGGTACAAGGTCTTGGGATTATTCTAATAGATTTTTAAATATAGCTGGAAGAACTACACTGCCTTATATGTTGTTCTGGGGGTTATTATGTGGATTATGCGTATATGGACTATATCCTTTAGTTCATTATTTAGTAGATAAATTATGGGGACAGGCATTTAAAATTGTATCTATAATATTATTTATTGTAATGGGACTTGATTACACATTATCTATAATGTGCATAATAAGACAAAATCTTAGAGCAGAAGGATTAGACGCTAAAATATTAGGTACATTTATAGATAATCTTTTTAGTGAAGATTATATATTAAAAAGATATCCTAAAATGAAATTTTAATTTATAAGCTAGGTAAAAAAGAATTAATAAAGTCAATTTAGATAATTCTAAGGACTTTATTGATTACTATAAACCTAGCTTTTAATTTGTAAAAAAAGATAAAAAATTATGCTTGCATTATTTGTTAATTCGTTATATAATGTTAAAGGCTCGACTGTCGAGCGAATGGCTGTGAAGTGGGAGGTTGCCGATACACTGAAAGGCGTTGTCACAACGGTGTAGTTGGGTTTTTCCACGGAGCAAGTCTATACAAGGATTATAGGCGAAAGGAGTACTTTAAAAATGGCAAAAGAAAAAATTAGAATTCGTTTAAAGTCTTATGATCACAGATTGTTAGATCAATCTGCAGCAAAAATTGTTGAGAGTGTTAAGAAGGCAGGTTCTAAAGTTAATGGACCAATTCCTCTTCCAACAGAGAAGGAAATCTTCACAATCTTACGTTCTCCACACGTAAATAAGGATTCACGTGAGCAATTTGAGCGTAGAACTCATAAGAGATTAATCGAGATTGTGGATCCAAATCCACAAACAATTGATGCTTTAATGCACATTACACTACCTAGTGGTGTTGACATCGCATTAAAGAAGTAAAAAACAAAGAAAGAATATAAGAGGTGTATTTAAATGGCTAAGGGAATCTTAGGAAGAAAATTGGGCATGACTCAAATTTTCGATGCAGCAGGTAATTTAGTTCCTGTAACAGTTATCGACTGTACACCAAACGTAGTTCTTCAACAAAAGACTGTTGAAAACGACGGATATGAGGCTGTACAAGTTGGTTTCACTGACAAAAGTGAAAAAGCTAGCAATAAGCCAGAAACTGGACATGCTAGCAAGGCAAACACTGCTCCTAAGCGCTTCGTAAGAGAATTCCGTTTCTCAGAAGCACAAGGAGGAAACGAGTTAGTATCTTATAGTGTTGGTCAAGAAATAAAGTGTGATATCTTCGCTGAGGGTGAAGTTATTGACGTTACTGGTGTTTCAAAAGGTAAAGGATTTGCCGGAACAATCAAGCGTTATAACCACCGTCGTCAAAGAATGACACACGGTGTATCTGCTTCTCATAGAGAAGTTGGATCAATGGGACCTATCAAGGGAAATATGAAGGGTAAGAAGATGCCAGGTCATATGGGACAAGATAGAGTTACTGTTCAAAATCTTACAATTGCAAAGATCGATGTAGAAAGAAACATTATCCTTGTTAAGGGAAATGTTCCAGGAGCAAAGGATTCTTGCGTAGAAATCAAATCAGCTGTTAAGGCTGCTAAGTAATAATAGGAAAGGAGATTTATTATGCCAACAATCGCATTATTAAATCAAGCTGGTAAAAAGGTTAAAGATATTACTTTATCAGAAGAGATTTTTGGAATTGAGCCTAACCAACAAGTAATTTATGATGTTGTTAATGCTCAAAGAGCTGCTATGCGCCAAGGAACACATGACACTAAGGTTCGTCATGAAGTTGCTGGTGGTGGAAAGAAGCCATGGAGACAAAAGGGTACTGGACGTGCTCGTCAAGGAACTATCCGTGCTCCACAATGGCGTGGTGGAGGTATCGTATTCGGACCTCATCCAAGAAAGTATGATGTTAAGGTAAATAAGAAGGTAAGACAATTAGGATTAAAGTCTGCTTTATCTTACAAGGTATTAAATAATAAGCTTGTAGCTGTTGATTCAATTAAGTTCGACGCTATCAAGACAAAGGATTTCATTGCATTCTTAAATAATATTAATGCAAATGGAAAGACTCTAGTTTTAGTAAAGGATTTAGATGCTAATACAGCATTATCTGCTAGAAACTTACAAACAGTATTTGTAAATACAGCTGAGCATTCATCTGTATATGACATCCTATGTTATGACAAGTTAGTTGTAACATCAGATGTAATTTCTTATTTTGAGGAGGCTCTAAAGTAATATGGCAACAATTATCGCAAAGCATTATGATATTATAAAGAGACCTATCATCACTGAGAAGTCTATGTCTTTAAAGGAGAAATTCAACAAATATACATTTGCAGTTGATCCAAAGGCAAATAAGATTGAAATTAAGGAAGCCGTAGAGGCAATCTTCAATGTTAAGGTATTATCAGTTAATACACTTAACGTTTCAGGTAAAGCTAAGAGAATGGGAAAGTATGAAGGAACAACTTCTGCTTATAAGAAAGCCATCGTTGAGCTTGCTGAAGGACAAACTATTGAAGCATTCAATATTGATTAATTAAAATTTAGAAAATTATAGGAGAATAAATAATCATGGGTATTAGAAAGTATAAGGCTATCACTAATGGTAGACGTAATATGTCAGTACTTACATTTGATGAGATTACAACAAGCACTCCTGAGAAGTCATTATTAGTACCTGCTAAGAAGAATGCAGGACGTAATAACACTGGACGTATAACAGTTCGTCACAGAGGTGGAACAGTTAAGAGATTCTACCGTATCATCGATTTCAAGAGAAACAAGGATGATATCGAAGCAACAGTTAAAACTATTGAGTACGATCCAAATAGAAGTGCAAATATCGCATTAGTAAGCTATGCTGACGGAGAAAAGAGATATATCTTAGCTCCAGAAGGACTAAGTGTTGGAACAAAGATTCTTTCAGGAAAAAATGCTGATATTAAAGTTGGAAATGCACTTCCTATCGCGTTAATTCCAGTTGGAGCTACAGTTCATAATATTGAATTACATCCTGGTAAGGGTGGACAATTAGCACGTAGTGCTGGTACATCTGCTCAAATCTTAGGACGTGAGGATAGATACGTACTTGTACGTTTAAGCTCTGGTGAAGTTCGTAAGGTTCTTGGAACTTGTAAAGCTACAATCGGAGTTGTTGGAAATGCTGAGCATGAGCTAGTTAACATTGGTAAAGCTGGACGTGCTCGTAAGATGGGTCTTCGTCCAGAGGTTCGTGGATCAGTTATGAACCCTAATGACCACCCACATGGAGGAGGAGAAGGTAAGGCACCTATCGGACGTGCTAACCCAGTTACTCCTTGGGGTAAGCCAGCTCTAGGACTTAAGACTAGAAGACAAAAGAAGGCATCTACTAACTTAATCGTTCGTAGAAGAAATGATAAGTAATTATAGGAGGAAAATTAATATATGTCACGTTCAATAAAGAAGGGCGCATTTGTTGATGCTTCTCTTATGAAGAAGGTAGAAGATCAAAATGCCGCTGGAAAGAATACAGTTATTCAAACATGGTCACGCCGTTCAACAATTTATCCTGCATTTGTAGGACATACATTTGGTGTTTACAATGGTCGTGAGCATACACCAGTATACGTTACTGAAGATATGGTAGGACACAAGCTTGGTGAGTTTGCACCTACTCGTACATTCAAGGGACACGGTTCTGATGCTGATAAGGCAAGCAAGTAATTTAGGAGGAGAATATTATAATGGAAGCTAATAAGATTGAAGTAAAAGCAACTGCTAACACTGTAAGAGTTACTCCTCGTAAGGCTCGTCTTGTTGTAGATTTAATTCGTGGTAAGAATGTTAATGAAGCTCAAGCTTTATTAAAGCTTACTAACAAGGGAGCAAATGAGGCTGTACTTAAGGTTTTAAATTCAGCTGTTGCTAACGCTGAGCATAACAATGGATTAGATAAAGCTAATTTATATGTTAAGGCAGCATTCGCTAATGACGGATTAAGAATGAAGAGAATGTTACCACGTGCTAAGGGACGTGGAGACGTTATCATCAAGAGAACTTGCAACATCACTGTAGTTGTTGCTGAAAGAAATTAATTAAGGAGGAAATCGCATGGGTCAAAAAGTAAGTCCAGTTGGATTACGTGTTGGTATAAATCGTGATTGGGATGCATCTTGGTATGCTGATAAGAACGATGTTGCAGACCTATTACTAGAGGATCTTAAGATTCGTAATTATCTTGAGAAAAAGTATAAGGGTGCAGCTGTATCACGTATCGTAATCGAACGTTCAAAGGGAACAAATAAGGATCGTGTAAAAATTTCACTTTATACTGCAAAACCAGGAGTAGTTATTGGTAAAGAAGCAGAAGTAAAGAATAAAGTAGTTGCTGATCTTGAGTACATTACTAAGAAGGAAATCGTTCTTAATATTGTTGAAATCAAGAAACCAGAGCTAGATGCTACATTAGTAGCTAAATCAATTGCTGAGCAATTAGAGGCACGTGCATCATTCAGACGTGCACAAAAGCTTGCAATTCAAAGAGCTTTAAAGGCTGGAGCTAAGGGAGTTAAGACTCTTATCTCTGGAAGACTTGGAGGAGCTGAAATCGCTCGTTCTGAGGGATATAATGAAGGACAAGTTCCTTTACAAACACTTCGTGCTGATGTTGATTATGCTTGCGAAGAGGCAAATACAACTTACGGAAAGCTAGGAGTTAAAGTTTGGATTTATAAGGGAGAAGTTCTTAACCTTAAGAAGAAACAAGAAGCTGACAAGGCTGAAAGAAATGCTCGTTTTGATAAGACTAAGCGTGCACCTAGAAAGCCTTTCAATAAGGATGCTAAGGCACCTAAGGCTGATGCTGAAACTTCTGATAAGGAGGCTAAGTAATTATGTTAATGTTACCAAAGAGAACAAAGTTTAGACGTCCTCATAGAGTTTACTATGAAGGAAAGGCTAAAGGAGATACTGAAATTGCTTTTGGACAATATGGTTTAGTAGCACTTGAAGGATGCTGGTTAACTAACCACCAACTTGAGGCTGCCCGTGTTGCCATCACTCGTTATTTAGCTCGTGGTGGAAAAGTATATATCAAGGTATTCCCACATATTTCTAAGACTAAAAAGCCTCTTGCAGTACGTATGGGATCAGGAAAAGGATCACCAGAGCAATGGGTTGCTGTAGTTAAGAAAGATATGTTAATATTCGAGATTGGAGAAGTTGATGAAGCAACTGCTCGTGAGGCATTAAGACTTGCTGGTCATAAGCTTCCAATCAAGACAAAGTTTGTTAAGAAGGAGGATGCTGAGTAATGAAAAACGCTGAAATTCGTAAGTTATCAACTGAGGAAATCAATGCACAAATCATGGAGTTAAAGGCTGAATTATTCAATCTTAAGCTTCAAAATGAGCTTGGACAATGCGAAAACACTGCTCGCATCAACCAAGTAAGAAAGACTATCGCAAGAATGAATACAATTCTAAGCGAGCGTAAGGAGGCTTAGTATGGAGCGTAATACAAGAAAGACATTTATCGGTGTAGTTGTATCAGATAAGATGGATAAGACTATCACTGTTGCTGTAGATCATTTCGTTAAGGATAGAATCTATGGAAAGCGCGTTAAGCAAACAACTAAGCTTTACGCACATGATGAAGAGAATACAGCTAAGGTTGGAGATACTGTTAAGATTATGGAAACTAGACCATTATCTAAGAACAAGCGTTTCCGTTTAGTTGCAGTATTAAAGACTACTGAGACTCTTTAATTTTAACTACCAAAGAAGGAGGTATTCACAATGGTACAACAAGAAACAAGACTTGCCGTTGCTGATAATTCAGGAGCAAGCGAGTTATTAATTATTAAAGTATTAGGTGGAGCACTACATAGATACGCCAATGTTGGTGACATTGTTATTTGCTCTGTTAAGAATGCATTACCTAACGGTGGAGTTAAGAAGGGTGATGTAGTAAAGGCCGTTATCGTTCGTACTAAGCAAGGTCTTAGAAGAGCTGACGGATCATATATTAAATTTGACGAGAATGCAGCAGTTCTAATTGCAGATGATTTAAATCCAAAGGGAACTCGTATTTTCGGACCTGTAGCTAGAGAGCTTCGTGATAAGAATTTCATGAAGATCGTTTCCCTAGCTCCAGAAGTTCTATAGGAGGTATACTATGCTTATTAAAACAGGAGATACTGTAGTAGTAATTGCAGGTAAGAACAAGTTTACTGTTGATAAGAAGGGTAATAAAACTCTTACAACTGGTAAAGTATTAAAAGCTTTCCCTAAGACTAACAAGGTTTTAGTAGAGGGTGTTAATATTGTTAAGAAGCACGTTAAGCCTAATCAGGCACAAGCTTCTGGTAGCATCCAAGAAATTGAAGCTCCAATTTCAGTTTCAAATGTTATGCTATTAGACCCTAAGACAAACAAGCCTTGCCGTGTTTCTATTAAGACAAATGATAAAGGCGAGAAAATCAGAGTGTCAAAGCAATCTGGTTATGAATTTAAGTAATCTTCAAGAGAGGAGGTAAACAATTAAATTATGAATCGTTTACAAGAAAAGTATCAAAATTCTGTAAGAGCAGAATTACAAAAACAATTTAATTATAAGTCATCAATGGAAATCCCTAAGATTGAAAAGATCGTTTTAAATATGGGAGTTGGTGATGCAACAAGTAATTCAAAGGTTTTAGATGATGCAGTTGCTGAAATGACTAAGATTGCTGGACAAAAGCCAGTTGTAACTAAGGCAAAGAAGTCAATTGCTACATTTAAACTACGTGAGGGAATGCCTATCGGATGTAAGGCTACACTTAGAGGAGAGAGAATGTATGAGTTCTTAGATAAACTTATTTCTATCGCTCTTCCACGTGTACGTGACTTCCGTGGAATTTCTGCTGATGCCTTTGATGGTCGTGGTAACTATACTCTAGGAGTTAAGGAAGAATTAATTTTCCCTGAAATCAATTTCGAGGAAGTTAAGAAGATTCGTGGACTTGATGTTGTTATCGTTACTACAGCTAAGACTGATGAAGAAGGTCGTGCCCTATTAAAACTTATGGGTATGCCTTATAGAAAGTAAAAGGAGAACATTATGGCAAAGAAATCATTAATTGTTAAGAATCATAGAAAAGCTAAGTTCTCTGCAAGAGCATACACTCGCTGCGAGCGTTGTGGACGTCCTCGTGCAGTACTTAACGACTTCAAGATCTGCCGTGTTTGTTTTCGTGAATTAGCATACAAGGGACTTATCCCTGGTGTTAAGAAAGCAAGCTGGTAATATTATATTCCGGTTTAAAGAAGGAGGAACAATCGTATGGCTATGACAGATCCAATTGCGGATATGTTAACTCGCATTAGAAATGCGAATAAGATGTTACATGAGACAGTAGAAATACCTGCTTCAAATGTAAAGAACTCTATCCTTGAAGTATTCAAGAATGAGGGATTTATTGCAGACTACAAAACTGTAACAGAGAACAATAAGGGTGTTACAACTGTAACACTAAAGTATATTGATAACAAGGAAAGAGTTATCAAGGGACTTCAAAGAGTTTCAAAGCCTGGACTAAGAGTTTATGTTGAGGCTGACAACCTACCTAAGGTATTAAACGGACTAGGAGTAGCTGTTATCTCTACATCTAAGGGTGTAATGGCTGATAAGGATGCTCGTAAGCAAAACCTTGGTGGAGAAGTTCTTGCCTATATTTGGTAATTAAGAAAAAACAGGAGGTGTTTTAATTTTATGTCTCGTATTGGTAATAAGGTAATTAATTTACCTGAGAAGGTAAATGTTACTGTAGATGACAATAACGTAGTAACTGTAAAGGGACCTAATGGTGAGCTTTCAACTAAGATTGATTCTCATATTACTGTTGAAGTAAATGGTTCTGAAGTTATTTTAAAGAGATCTGATGATGCATATAAAGCTCTTCATGGAACTGCTCGTGCAAACGTTGCTAACCTAGTTAAGGGTGTATCAGAAGGATTTAAGAAACAATTAGACATCATTGGAGTTGGATACCGTGCTCAATTAAGCGGAAACACTTTAGTAGTATCAGCTGGATACTCAGATGATGTTAAAAAGGAAATTCCTGCAGGAATTAAAGTAGAAGTAGTAAAAGGAACAACTGTTATTATTTCTGGTGCAGATGCATGTCTTGTAGGACAATTTGCGGCTGAGGTTCGTGATATAAGAAGACCTGAACCATATCATGGTAAGGGAATCAGATATACTGATGAGAACGTTCGTCGTAAAGAAGGAAAGACAGCTAAGAAGTAATAGAAAGGAGCGCACAGAAAAATTATGATTAGTAAAGTATCAAAGAATGTAAAGCGTTTAAAGAGACATTATAGACTTCGTAAGAATTTAAGCGGTACACCTACTGCACCTCGTTTAAATGTTTTCCGTTCAAATAAGCAAATTTATGCTCAAATTATTGATGATGTTAATGGTAAGACATTATGTAGTGCTTCTTCACTAGACAAGGAGCTTGGACTTAAGAACGGTGCTAATGTTGAGGCCGCATCTAAGGTTGGAGAGCTTGTAGCAAAGCGCGCAAAAGAAGCAAAAATCAAGACTGTAGTATTTGACCGTGGAGGATATTTATATCACGGACGTGTTCAAGCACTTGCAGAAGCAGCTCGTAAAGCTGGACTTGAATTCTAATAAGGAGGACTACAAACAATGAGCGAAGAGAAGACAGTTAATGCTGCCAAGGCTGAAAATGTTAAGGTAGTAGCTGAAAAAGAACAACCTGAATTCGAAGAGAGAGTTGTAACTATCAATAGAGTTGTTAAGGTTGTTAAAGGAGGAAGACATCAACGTTTTGCTGCTCTAGTTGTTATTGGAGACAGAAAAGGTAGAGTCGGATTCGGAACTGGTAAAGCACTTGAGGTACCAGATGCAATTAAGAAAGCCGTTGAAAGTGCAAAGAAGAACATTATTAATGTTCCAGTTGTAAATACAACTATTCCTCATGAAATTACAGGTGTTTATGGATCAGGAAGAATTTTCCTTAAGCCTGCTGCTGAAGGAACTGGAGTTATCGCTGGAGGTCCAGTTCGTGCCGTTCTAGAGTTAGCTGGTATCAATGATATCTTATCAAAGTGCCAAGGATCTAGAACAAAGATTAATATGGTTAGAGCAACTTTCGAAGGACTTAAGAACCTTCAAACTGCAGAAATGGTTGCAACTCGTCGTGGTAAGACAGTTGCAGAGATTAGAGGTTAATTAGTATGAAATATCAAATTACATTAGTTAAATCATTAATCGGACGCAAACCTAACCAAATCGCAACAGCAAAAGCTCTTGGACTAACTAAGATTGGTTCATCTGTAGTTAAAGAGGAAAATGAAGCTATTAAGGGTCAAATCCTTACTATAGCACACTTAGTAAAAGTAGTTGAAATAGAAAAGTAATAAGGAGGTGCCTTACTTATGCTAAATGAGTTAAAACCAGTTGAAGGAGCTAGACACTCAAAGAAACGTCTTGGACGTGGAGTTGGAAGTGGACTAGGAAAGACTTCAGGTAAAGGACAAAAAGGTCAAAATTCTCGTTCAGGTGGAGGAGTTAGACCTGGATTTGAAGGAGGACAAATTCCTTTCTTCCAACGTTTACCAAAGAGAGGATTCAATAACGTTAACCGTAAGGAATACGCTGTTGTTAATTTATTAGATCTTGAAAAGTTCGAGGATGGATCAAAGATTACTCTTGAGACATATTTCGAATCTGGTTTAGTTAATAATGCCAAGAACGGAATTAAGATTCTTGGAGAAGGAAAATTAACTAAGAAGTTAAATGTTCAGGCTCACAAGTTTTCTGCATCAGCAGCTAAAGCAATTGAGGCTGCAGGCGGAACAGTTGAGGTGATCTAATTTGGTAGAAAAGTTAAAACGAATTTTTAGTAATCCTGACATCGTCAAAAAAATTACTTTTACATTCTTAATACTTTTAATATTCAAATTAGGTACCTATTTACCTATCCCATTAATTGATACCGTTGCTGTAAAGCAAATGCTAGAAGGAAATAGCTTCCTTACCATCCTAAATACATTTAGTGGTGGTGGATTAAGTTCATTCTCTATTCTAGCTCTAGGTATTTCACCATATATCACTGCTGAAATTATCGTTCAAATGCTTGCGATAATTATTCCAAAGTTAAAGGAATGGAGTGAACAAGGTGAACAGGGAAAAACCAAAACAAATCGTGTCACAAGATACGTAACAGTTGCGGTTGCATTTGTTCAAGCATTAGCCTTATTATTTGGTCTTGGTAGTAGACCTGAGAACATCTTGGAAGCAAGTGTTCTTGCTGATAAGGATTTGTTCTGGCTATTCTATATTTATATGGCAATAGTTATGACAGCAGGTTCCGCATTTACAATGTGGCTTGCAGATTTGATTACAAGACATGGTGTTGGTAATGGTTCATCGTTAATCATTGCAGCAGGTATTGTAACATCACTACCTTCAATGTTTACATTATTATGGAGTAAATATATCACTTCAGGTATAACTCCATCTTCAATCCTTTCATTCATTATTATAATAGTATTATTTATAGCGATGATATTATTAGTAGTATTTATGGAAGGTGCAAAGCGTAGAATTCCAATTCAGTATGCCAATAGACAAGGTAATGCAAAGTCTGATATTCCAGTTAAGCTAAATGTAGCTGGAGTTATCCCAGTTATCTTTGCATCAACTCTATTATCAATTCCATTAACTGTAATAGGTATGATGGGACTTGAAACAGATTCATCTCAACTTGCATATTGGTTTGATCAAATATTCAATTATCGTGAGCCAATTGGAATGATGCTATATGTAATCTTTATTTATTTCTTCTCATTCTTCTATGCATTTATGCAAATGGACCCAGACAGAATAGCTGATAATCTATCTAAGTCAGGAGCTTATATCCCAGGATATAGACCAGGAGAAGATACAAAAATTCAATTATCAAAAATATTATTTAGAGTTACATTAATTGGAGCAACTTATCTAACATTCGTTGCATTAGTACCAGTTATTGTAGCAAAGGTATTCAGTTTCTCAACTTCTGAGCAATCTGTAATTACAGTTGGAGGTACTTCATTATTAATCATAGTTGGAGTAGCTATTGAAACTGCAAAGCAGCTTGAAACAGATTCTGCAACTGAAACATATAAAGGAATTTTATCATAGAGGTAATTATAATGAAACTATTAATAACAGGACGTCCTGGTGCTGGAAAAGGTACTCAGGCAGTAAACATTAGAGAGTATTATAACATCCCTCATATCTCAACTGGAGATATGTTTAGAGCCGCAATGAAGGCTGGAACTAAGATGGGACTTTTAGCCAAGTCATATATGGAAAAAGGTCAATTAGTACCAGATGAAGTTACAATTGGTATTGTTGAAGATAGATTATCTGAGCCTGATTGTAAAGATGGTTTCTTACTAGATGGATTCCCACGTAATCTTAGACAAGCAGAGGCTTTAGATAAATTCTTAACTAAGAATAATATTAAGCTTGATGCATGCTTAGATGTAAATGTAGCTAAAGAAGTACTTGTAAGACGTATGGTTGGAAGAAGAGTTTGTAAGAATTGTGGAGCAACTTACCACATTGAATTCAACAAGCCTTTAAAAGATGGTATCTGCGATAATTGTGGAAATCCACTTATCCAACGTCCAGATGATACAGAGGCTACTGCAGTAAATCGTTTAGCGGTTTATGATGAGCAAACAGCTCCTCTTCTTGATTATTACAAGAAGCAAGGAATCCTTAAATCAGTTAATGGTGATCAATCATTTGAAAAAGTATTTGAGGATATTAAAGCCGTTTTAAAATAAAGTTCAAATCCCAAGCGTACTACCCTATAGATTTGGGTAGTATGGGAATTGAAGGCTCTGCTCAAAGCATTGCCCATGCTAAACTTATAGTGCATAACAATATTCTTATGATTAAGCTATAGAAGGAGGCATTTTATGGCAAAGGAAAGCGATAATATAATTGAGTTTGAAGGTAAGGTATTAGAAGTACTACCTAATACTCAATTTAAAATTGAACTAGAAAATGGACACATAGTCCTAGGACACGTTTCTGGTAAAATCCGTATGAATAACATTCGCATTTTACCAGGGGATAAAGTTACTGTAGAATTATCTACATATGACTTAACACGTGGACGTATAACTTACAGACGTAAGTAATTTAACACCGGAGGTAAAATATATGAAGGTTAGACCATCAGTAAAACCAATATGTGATAAGTGTAAAGTTATTAAAAGAAAAGGCCGTGTAATGGTTATTTGCGAAAATCCAAAGCACAAGCAAAGACAAGGTTAATTTAGAGGAGGACGATTTTATATGGCACGTATTGCAGGAATAGATATTCCTAGAGATAAGAGAATCGTTGTAGCATTAACTTATATTTATGGTATTGGTGACGCTACAGCAAAACAAATTTTAGCTAACGCTAAGGTATCAGAAGATATCCGTACTAAGGATCTTTCTGAAGACCAATTAAGTGCAATTCGTAGTGAAGTTGCTAAGGTTAAAGTAGAAGGAGATCTACGTAGAGAAGTTGCATTAAATATTAAGAGATTAATGGAAATCGGATCTTATAGAGGATTACGTCATCGTAAGAATCTACCAGTAAGAGGACAAAATACTCGTAATAATGCACGTACTCGTAAGGGTCCTAAGCACACTGTTGCAAACAAGAAGAAAGCTGTTTAGTTAGGAGGTAAACAATAATGGCACGTAAAGTAACAAAACGTCGTGTGAAGAAGAATTCACCAGTTGGTGTAGCACACATTCACTCAACTTTTAATAATACAATCGTTACAATAACTGATCCAGCTGGAAATGCAATTTCTTGGTCATCAGCTGGTGCCCTTGGATATAAGGGAAGCCGTAAGTCTACTCCATTTGCTGCACAACAAGCAAGTGAAGCTGCTGCAAAGGCTGCAATCGATCAAGGAGTAATTAAAGTAGAGGTTTCTGTTAAGGGCCCTGGTCCTGGAAGAGAAGCTGCTATTCGTTCACTTCAAGTTGCAGGTCTTGAGATTACTGCAATTAAGGACGTAACACCAGTTCCACACAATGGATGCCGTCCACCAAAGCGCCCAAGAGGATAATTCCTCTTTGTGGGAGCGTTAATGGATAGATTTTAACTTAAGGAGGCCTATTAATGAAAGATTTAAAATTCGAAAAACCAGCTACACAAGTTATTGAATTATCAGAGGATGGAAATACAGGTAAGTTTGAAATTACACCTCTTGAGAGAGGATTTGGACTTACTATTGGTAATGCCCTAAGAAGAGTATTATTATCATCTCTTCCTGGTACTGCATTCGTTAATGTAAAGATTGACGGAGCACAACATGAGTTCATGTCCCTTGACGGAGTTATGGAGGATGTTATAACAATAATCCTTAACCTTAAGGGTGTAATTCTTAAGACTGATTCTGAAGACCCAGATTTTCAAGTACAAGTAGAAATTCATAAGGGTGCAGGAGAAGTTACTGCAGCTGATATTATTCATGGTAATGAGTTAACTATCGTTAACCCAGATCACCATATCGCGACTGTATCAGAGGGAGGATCATTAAACATGGTTCTAACTGTTCGTCGTGGAGTAGGATTCGTACCTGCTATTAAGAATAAGGTTTATAATCAAACAGTAGGAGAAATTGCTATTGATTCAATTTATACTCCAATTGTTAATGTTAATTTCTCAGTATCTAAGACTCGTGTAGAGAACGAGGCTAACCATGATGACCTTGTAATCGAGGTTACAACAAATGGTTCTATCAGTGCTAAAGAGGCTTTAGCTATGGCTTCTAAGATGCTTATTGAGCATTTAAATGTTGTCGTAGAGCTTTCAGAGAAAGCATCAAACACTGACTATATGAAGGAGCCAGATGATGATTCTCATAACAAGAAGCTTGAAATGACAATCGATGACCTTGACCTTTCAGTTCGTTCATACAACTGCTTAAAGAGAGCTGCTCTTAATACAGTAGCTGATCTTACAGCTAAGTCTGAAGAAGATATGATGAAAGTTCGTAATTTAGGACGTAAGTCATTAAAGGAAATCAAAGAAAAGCTAGAAGACATGGGATTAGGATTTAGAAAAGACTAATTCTAGTAACAATATAAGGAGGAACTAAAACTATGGCAAGTTATTCAAGATTACGCCGTAATGCATCTGCTCGTAAGGCTGTATTACGTGATCTTATTACTGATTTAATTTTAAACGGATCAATTGAAACTACTGCTATTAAGGCTAAGGAGCTTAAGAGACTTGCAGACAAGATGGTAACACTTGGAAAGCAAAATACTTTAGCTTCTAGACGTAATGCTGCAAAGCTTATCCGTTTTGAAAAGGATGCTGACGGAAAGTTAGCAATCCAAAAGTTATTCGATGAGATTGCACCTAAGTTTGCAAATCGTAACGGAGGATACACTAGAGTTATTAAGACTGGTGTTCGTCGTGGAGATGCAACTCAAATGGCAATTATTCAATTCGTTGACTAATAATGTTTTAAGGAAGTCATAAAGGCTTCCTTTTTTTCTTTTCTTAGTGCTTAACATATAGTTTTTTGATATAATATAATAGGATATTATGTAAAGAGGTGAAACCAATGATAGAAGTAAAGGATATTAAGTTTGCATATACTAAGGAAGATATTGCCCTTAGAGGTATATCCTTTAATATAGAAGATGATTCATGGGTTTCAATCATTGGACATAATGGTTCTGGTAAATCAACTATTTCTAAATTATTGATTGGTTTAATAACACCTCAAAAAGGTGAGATAATAGTAGATTCCATAAAACTTAGTGATGAAACAGCAGCACAAATAAGAAAGAATATTGGGATAGTTTTCCAAAATCCTGATAATCAATTTGTAGGAGTAGACGTTGAACATGATATAGCGTTTGGACTTGAAAATTTAGAAGTTCCATCTACAAAAATGCATGAGCTTGTAAAAGAATATGCAGAAAAAGTTTCTATGCTTGATAAAATGAAGCGCGAACCTCATACATTATCTGGTGGAGAAAAACAAAGAGTTGCAATTGCAGGAATTCTTGCCCTAAATCAAAAATATATTATTTTAGATGAGGCAACATCTATGTTAGACCCAGAAGGTGTAAAAGATATCTCAAATTTAATTAAGGTATTAAAAAATGAATACCATAAGACTATAATTACAATCACACATGATCTTAATTTAGCCGCATTATCTGATAATGTGATTGTACTTCGTGATGGATTAAAAATTGCTGAAGGTAGTCCTGATTATATATTTAGTGATAAAGAAATGCTAGAATCATCAAATCTAGAATTACCATTTGATCTTGATTTCCTAGATATGTGTAAGCATTCCTCTCTTAATAACTCTAAGGAGCTTATTGATGCCCTATGTCAATATCATTTAGAAAAGTAGGACATAAATATCGCGGCGTAAGAAGAAAAGATATTACAATAGCTCTTGATGATATTAACCTCTTTATTGATTCAAAAGATGAATTTGTATCTATTATAGGTAAAACCGGATCTGGTAAATCAACTCTTATTTCTCACATGAATGGGCTTTTGTTACCAACTGAAGGTGAAGTTATATTATTTGATAAAAAATTCACAAGAAAAAAGAATCATAATCCAAAACTTAAACCTATAAGAAAAAGAATTGGATTTGTATTCCAATTCCCTGAATATCAACTATTTGAAGATACTGTCTATAATGATATAGCATTTGCGCCTAAAAACTTTGGATTTAAGCCAGATGAAATAAAAGAGGAAATGATTAAAGTTTGTAATATGCTTAAAATAGATAATGAACTATTAAAGAAATCACCATTTAATTTATCTGGTGGCCAAATGAGGAAGGTAGCTATTGCGGGTATTTTGGCATATAATCCTGATATTTTAATCCTTGATGAGCCTACAAGAGGACTAGATCCAAAGAGTAGTGTTGAGATAATGGAATTATTTAATAAAATAAATAAAGAAATGCACAAGACAATTATAATGATAACTCATGATATGAATCTTATGTATAAATATTCAACACGTACTATTGTAATGAAGGATGCAAGAATTGTATATGATGGCGGTAAGGAAGAATTATTTAAGAATAATTTATATCCTGATTACCATATAGATAAGCCTGAAATATTAAAACTTATTGATTATCTAAATAATAAACTTAATTTAAATATTCCATATAGTATTTATACTAAAGAAGATTTATACGCTTTCTTAAAGGAGGTGTATAAATAATGGATATTACAATTGGACAATATATTCCAGGTACTTCATGGATTTATAAAATGGATCCTAGAATGAAGATAGTACTTACATTTATTTTAATGGTAGTAATATTTTTACTACCAACACTTCTAAGCATTACTATAGCGCTAGGCATATTTATGCTTATGTTTATTACAACACGTATACCATTTCTTAAAATGCTTAAAGGACTTAAGAGTGTTATATATTTAATGATATTCACCTTTGTATTACAAATAATATATACAAAGGGTAATAGTGATACGCTAATTAAAACACTAGAATTTCATTTTTCGTTCTATACACTTCTTATGATTGTAGGTCTTAGTATTTTCTATTTCTTAACAAAAAAGTATATACCACTAAAAATGACATACTTTCTATTGTTTATAACATCTATATTTCTAGTTCAATATTTCTTTGATTTAGATACATTATTTAATTATTCATATAGACTAAAGATATATAAAGAAGGAATAACAAAAGGTGGATTTATAGCTATTCGTGTTATATTAATGATATGCCTTACTTCCCTTTTAACATTTTCTACATCTACAATGGAGATTAATAATGGAATATCAAGCGTATTATCACCATTAAAACTACTTCATATACCTGTTGGTATATTTAGCATGATGTTATCACTTACATTACGTTTTATACCTACTCTATTAACTGAAACACATAAGATTATGAATGCACAATCATCTCGTGGAGTTGATTTTAATGAAGGTGGACTTAAGAGTAAGGTTAAGCAAGTAATATCACTTCTTGTACCTATGTTTGTTATATCATTTAGAAGAGCTGAAGAACTTTCAAACGCTATGGTAGCTCGTGGATATGATCTTGATAGTAAGAGAACAAGATATGATATATTGAAGTTAAAATTTATTGATTATTTTGGTCTAATATTGACTCTTGCGTGTCTTGCGGCATCCATTTATCTAAGGGTGGTATTATGAGAATAAAATGTATTATTGCATATGATGGTACATCCTTTATGGGGTACCAAATACAAGATAATTTAAGAACTGTAGAAAATGAACTTGAAAATGCTATATCAAAAATAAATGGAGAATATACTAAAGTATATGCTTCAGGACGTACTGATAGAGGAGTACACGCTAAAGGACAAGTTATTCATTTCGACACAGATAAAAATATAGAGCCATATGGATGGATAAAAGCTATTAATGCTTACTTGCCATTAGATATAAGAGTATTAAATGTTGAAATAAAAGATATGAATTTTAACGCACGCTTTAGCGCAACATCAAAAGAATATCATTATTTAATAGAAACTAGTGATTATGATTTATTTAAAAGAAATTATTATGCGTTCTATAAAAACCTAGATATTCCTTTAATGTGTGAAGCGTTAAAGAAGTTATGTGGAGAACACAATTTTAAAGGATTTTGTAGTGGTTCAATAGATCCTAAAAAGAATTTTGTTAAAACAATATATGAAGCTACTTTAATTGAAGAAGGGTCAATTTTAAGATTTGTATTTAAAGGTAGTGGATTTTTAAGATACCAAGTAAGAAGAATGATGGGAATAGTAATAGAAATAGGACGCCATAGAGATACGCTTGATACAATTGATAGAGTATTTAAGGAACTAGATCCTAAAATTTCAAGATTATGTGCACCATCTTGTGGACTATATCTTATGAAGGTTAATTATTAAGAGGTATTTATGAAAGGTTTATTTATAACACTTGAAGGTGGAGAGGGTAGTGGAAAATCTACCGCTATCAATGCCATAAATGAATATTTTATTAAAAAGGGATATAAGACACTTGTTTCACGCGAGCCAGGTGGTATTAAGATATCTGAGGAAATAAGAAGTGTAATTCTTAATCCCGAAAATACTAAGATGACTGCTGAGACAGAAACATTATTATATGCGGCATCAAGAGTACAACTTCTTCATGAAAAAATCATTCCAGCTCTAGAAGAAGGGGTAGTAGTTATTCTTGATAGATATATAGATTCATCATTTGTATACCAAGGAGTAGCTCGTGGTATTGGTATTAAGAATGTAGAAAGAGCTAATAGCTTTGCCTTAGACTATATGCCAAATATAACATTCTTCTTAGATGTTAGACCAGAAGTTGCACTTAAAAGACTATCTGGAAGAGATAAGATGGATAGATTAGATATGGAATCACTAGATTTTCATAAGAAGGTTTATAATGGATATATTGAAGTAATGAATATGTATCCAGAACGAATTAAAAGAATTAATGGGGAACAATCACCTGATGGTGTTATTTTAGATATAATAAAAACATTAGATAATTATTTGAAAGGATAGTGTGGAATATATGCATGCAAGTGATTATATAAATAGTATGCCAGAAATTAAACAAATGCTTGATTCATCATATAAGAATAATCGCTTATCGCATGCGTATTTATTCTGTGGAGATAAAGGCGTTGGTAAGGAAGCAATGGCTTTATATTTTACATCCTTATTATATAGCGATGGAGAGGTAGACTTTAATTCTACTATCACAAAAGAGATATTTAAACATGAATTTATTAATTTATATGAAATATTTCCTAAGAAGAATGAGATAGTAAAAGATGATGTAGAAGGATTGTTGAATGAATTTAGTAAAACTTCTATGGTAGAAGGAGATAGAGTATTTATAATTCATGATGCAGATAAACTTAATCAAAAGACATCTAATATGCTTCTTAAGTTTATTGAAGAACCACCTGTAGGTGTGCATGGAATACTTCTTACAACTAATTTAGCTAATGTACTTCCAACAATTAGATCTCGTTGTAATATAGTATCATTTAAAGCTAAGGACAAGTCATTACTTTATAAAGAACTTATAGATAATGGTGTTACAAGTGAATATGCTTCAGTGATAAAAGAGTTTACTAATAATATAGATGAGGGAAAATCATTAGTAGATGATGATAATTTTAAAACATCTTTAGACTTTGTATTAAAACTCTTTGATACTACTAAGGAAATAGATGGGCTTATGCTTATAAATAGTAATATAACTTTTCTATCTAATGCGCAAAATATGCGAGTGGTATTAAATATGTTATCACTATTTTTAGAGGATATGTTATATGATACTCCTAATAGATTTAAGGAATATAAAGAAGTAATTTCACGCTATAAAAAGCGTTATAATAATGATAAAATAAAAGAAAGACTAAAATCTGTTTTAGATTATGTAAAGATGATAGACGCAAATGTGCAATCAAAAAATATTGCATATATGCTTCAAATATTAATGTTTAGGTAGGTGATTCTATGAAAGCTTGTAGAATACAATTTAAAAAATTAGGTAAAAGATATTTTTTTGGATGTGAAAGATTTAATCTAAGTGATGGAGATATGGTAGTAGTATCTACAATACGTGGACAAGAGATTGGATATGTATGCGGAGATATGTTTGAGCTTAATACTAAAACAATGAACGGAGAGCTTAAAGATGTTATTAGAGTAGCTACTAATGAAGATATCCAAAGATATAGAAGAAATATAGATGAGGAACCTAAAATAATTAATAAAACTAAGGAACTTGTCATAAAAGAAAAACTTGATATGAAAGTATTAAATTGTGAATATACACTTGATAAATCAAAACTTATTATATATTTTGAATCAGAAGATAGAGTTGACTTTAGAAACTTAGTCAAGGATTTAGCGGATATATATAGAACACGTATAGAATTAAGACAAGTAGGTTCACGTGATGGTGCTAAATATTTTGGTGGTGTAGGACCTTGTGGTCTTACTGTATGTTGTCAAACTTGGATTACAGATTTCCAAAATGTATCAGTTAAGATGGCTAAGAATCAAGGATTATCATTAAATCCTACAAAGATTAGTGGTAATTGTGGAAAACTATTATGCTGTATAAATTATGAAAATGATATGTATACTGAACTTAGAAAGAACGCACCTGATGTTGGAGATATTGTTCAAACAGATAAAGGTGCAGCTAAGGTTATGGCATCAGATATTTTAAATAGAAATTTAAAGGTTAAATATATTGAAACAGAAGGATTCGGATATTTAAAAATGGACGATGTTGTATTCGATCCAAAAAATAGAAAGCGTAAAGATAATGGAAGTAATTAATGAATTATTAGGATATCCTAAATATAAAATTATTCAGGATCCTGATAAATTTAATTTTTCAATTGATTCAATGATTTTAGGGGCATTTGTAACTATTAAGCCAAATACAAAATCTATATTAGATATTGGATGTGGGAATGGACCTATATCAATGTATTTAACATTAAGAACTAAAGCTTTGATAGATGCGGTTGAAATACAAAAAGAATCTTTTGATTTAGCTAAAAGATCAATAGAACTTAATAGTCTTGAAAATCAAATTAATGTATATAATGAAGATGTAAGAGGATATGCTAAAAGACACCTAAAAAAATATGACGTAATAGTATCTAATCCACCATTCTTTAAATATACGGAAACATCTAATGTTAATAAAAACGATTATAAAACAATCGCAAGGCATGAAGTAATGCTTACGATTAAAGAGTTATGCCATGAAGCGGCAGCTTTGCTTAATGATGCGGGTGTATTTGCGATTGTTCATAGACCTGATAGATTAACTGATATTTTATGTGAGTTAAGAGCTAATAAGCTTGAACCAAAAAGAATAAGATTTGTATACCCTAAAGAGGGGATGGAAGCAAATCACGTATTAATAGAGGCTGTTAAAAATAGAGGTGAGGGAGGATTAAAAACTCTTCCACCATTCTATGTTCATAATATGGATGGTAGCCACACAGATATGGCATTAGAGGTTTATAATTTAGGAGAGGATAAAAATGAAAAGATGTTATAGCTATAATCATAATGGCGCAATTCTATATTTAGTAGCTACTCCTATAGGAAACCTTGAGGATATAACATTTAGAGCTGTAAGGATTTTAAAAGAAGTATCTTATATATATGCTGAGGATACTAGAAATAGTAGTGTGCTATTAAGTCATTATGATATTAAAACACCATTAAGATCATATCATGATTTTAATAAAGAAATAAAAAATGATGAAATAATAGATATATTAAAGAGTGGAGAAAGTGTTGCGATAATAAGCGATGCTGGAAATCCTGTAATATCAGATCCTGGATATAATATTGCTGTATCATGTATAGAAAATGATATTGCGGTAACTACAATTCCAGGTGCATGTGCATATATATCTGCTCTTGTATCATCAGGACTTCCACCAATGCCAAATACATTTGTGGGCTTCCTCGATTCAAAACAATCTAAAAGAATAGAGATGCTTAATAATATTAAATATGTTAATCATACATTAATTTTTTATGAGGCACCTCATAGAATAATAGATACTCTAAATGATATGCTTAATGTACTAGGAGATAGATATATTGTTATATCTAGAGAACTTACAAAGAAGTTTGAAGAAATAATAAGAGGAAATATATCTGAAATATTAAAAGACACAACTCTTTTAAAAGGCGAAATGGTAGTACTTGTTAAAGGGGCCGAGGATAATATGGAGAACAAGGATCCTATGGTAATGATAGATGAGTTAATATCTACAGGATATAGAAATAAGGACGCCATAAAAGAAGTCGCTTTAGTGCTTAATTTAGATAAGCATGAACTATATGATAAATATATAGAATATAAGAAGAGTAAATAAAGTAGTTATAAATTATGATTTTTGTAGTATAATTTTAAATGTTGGAGATGGTATTAATGAATAATAAAAAGTTTTATTTAACAACCGCAATTGCGTATACTTCATCAAAACCACATATAGGTAATGTATATGAGGCAATACTTGCGGATGCGATTGTAAGATATAAAAAGAAAGATGGATATGACACATTCTTTATGACTGGAACTGATGAACATGGTCAAAAGATTCAAGAAAAAGCTGAATCTTTAGGAGTAACTCCAAAGGAGCATGTTGATAAAGTATCAGGTGAACTTAGAGCTACATATGAAGCAATGGGTGTAGACTTCGATAAGTTTATTCGTACTACAGATGACTATCATATGGCAGAAGTAGCTGATGCGTTTGAAAAGCTTTATAAGCAAGGTGACATATACAAAGGCGAATATAAGGGATTATATTGCGTATCTTGTGAATCTTATTTTACAGAAAAAGATTTAATTGATGGTAAGTGTCCTGATTGCGGAGGCCCTGTTATTGAGGCATCTGAGGAAGCGTATTTCTTGAAATTACAACCTTATCAAGCACGTCTTGTAAAGCATATTGAAACTCATCCTGAATTTATTCAACCTGAAGCTCGTAAGAATGAGATGCTTAATAACTTTTTAGCAAATCCACTTCCTGATTTATGTGTATCAAGAACATCATATACGTGGGGAATCCCTGTAAAGTTTGACCCTAAGCATGTAACATATGTTTGGATTGACGCATTAATGAACTATATTACAGGTATTGGATACCATGTAAATAAGCCTAGTGAACCATCATTTAATAAATATTGGCCAGCAGATGTTCATTTAATTGGTAAGGATATATTAAGATTCCATACAATTTATTGGCCAATTATATTAATGGCTTTAGGAATTGAACTTCCAAAACAAGTATTTGGACATCCTTGGATTTTAACAAACCATAATAAAATGTCAAAATCTAAGAATAACGCAATATATGCAGATGAATTATCAAGCATATTTGGAGTAGATGCGGTAAGATATTACTGCCTACATGAAATCCCATTTGCTTCTGATGGAAATCTTACTTATGAACTAGTTTGTGAAAGAACAAATTCTGATTTAGCAAACACATATGGAAACCTAGTATCACGTACTATTGCGATGTGCAAGAAGTATTTTGGTGATGAGGCAATAACAAAAGGAAATGCCACAGAATTTGATAATAATTTATTTGAGGCAGTTAATTTAGCAGTTAATTCATATCATACATTAATGGATCAGTTCAAAGTAGCTGATGCGCTAGAAGAAGCAATGAAAATGTTAAGAGCAGCAAATAAATATATAGATGAAACAACTCCTTGGCAACTTGCAAAAGATGATAGTAAGAAAGATACTCTAAAAAATGTTTTATATAACTTACTTGAGGCAATAAGAATTGGTTCAGTATTATTAGAACCTGCAATTCCAAAATCTGTTAAGAAAGTATATGAAGCGCTAGGAACTACTAAGATTAATTTCATAGACCTTACTATAGGTAGTGAAGCATCATATAATGTTAAACCTATTGATGTATTATTCCAACGTCTTGATGTAAATAAAGTTATGGAAGAAGTTTTGGCAAAAGAAGAGGCTAAGAAGGAACAAGCAAAACCACTTGCGCCATCAAAGCCTGAAATTACAATTGATGATTTTGATAAGATTGATCTTGTAATGGGAGAAATCGTTAGTGCTGAAAAACATCCCAAAGCTGATAAGCTATTAGTATTTAAGGTAAACATTGGTACTGAGGTACGTCAAATAGTATCTGGAATAGCTAAATGGTATGATCCATCTAAGATGATTGGTAAAAAGGTAGTTGTAGTAAAGAACCTTAAGCCAGTTAAACTTAGAGGTGTAGAATCACAAGGAATGTTGTTATGCGCATCTGATGCAATGGATAAAGAATTAGAACTTGTAACTTCTAATCTAAATCCAGGAGATATTGTAAGATAAGAAAAAGAAAGCTTTAGTGATAAAAAACTAAAGCTTTTTTGATGATTTAAAAAAAACATAATGTAGTAAATTGGTAGATATATTGGATTGTTTTCTTCAAATACTTTTCTTTCATTTGATAGAACATATCCTTTTTTAACGTTGTAATCTTTATTTGTTAAAAATTTATTTATAGCACTATGAATTGTATAATCTTTTCCAGACTTAATTTTTAATGGCACTACTGAAAGATCGTTGTAATCATCAATTAAAAAATCAACTTCGCCATTAGCTTTGTTATCATAATAGAATAAATTAAAGCCATGTGCTTTTAATTCACTTGCGACCACAGATTTGTAAACGGTTCCTAAATTAACGCTCTTTTCATCATCAAGCAGAGCCTTGATGTTGTTTTTATATAGAATGTTTGTTAAAATTCCAACATCATTAAGATAAAGTTTTAATAAATTTTTTCCGCAGGATTCAATAAGTGGGAATACAGGTGTTGATAATGCTTTTACTTCTAAAGCAATACCAGAATTAATTAAATAGTCAAATTCATCTTGATAGCTTGAAAATCTTTTACCTTTTATATTTTCAATATCTTGAACAACAATACGTTTCTTTTTATTTTCAAGACAAGATGGTATTAAATCATAAATACGCTTTATTTTTAATTTGTGCTCTTTGTCATATTTAGAAGCATCATCCCCATAATAATCATAAATATCAGATTGAATTTTACGGACTTCAACAATGTTTTTCTTACTAACAAAACCATTTATGGCATCAGGAAGTCCACCAATTAATAAATATTTTTTAAATAAATCTAGGACTTTGTAGTGTGTATTTTCGTCTAGGCTTTCTAATTGCATAAATTTAGATTTTAAAGAATTAATTGCAAATTGATTAAATCCATTAGCAAGTAAGAATTCTTCAAAATCAAGAGGGAACATATGAACAACATCAATACTTCCAATAGGTATAGATGTTGTTTTTGAAAGTGTAACACCTAAAAGTGATCCACTACAAATGTAGGTGAATCTATCATCCTGCTTCAAAAATTTTAACATGGTTAAAAATTGAGGATATTCTTGGAACTCGTCGATGAATACAAGAGTGTTTTCTTTTTCGTGCATTTTATCTCCTGCAATCATGCTAAGTTGGAAATAGAAATCTTCTTTGTTATTTACATTCGCAAACAATCTATTTCCAAGACTATCTTCAACAAAATTTATTTCAATGTAATTATTAAATTTTTCTTTTAAAAGCTCACTACCTACATATCTGATTATAAATGATTTTCCGATTTTTCTAACTCCATCAATGATCATAATTTTATTACTATCTGATAATAAATAGTTTTTTATCTTCTCTTGAATTTTTCTATATAGCATATATTATAATCTCCTTATATTCATAATACACACTTTTCCTACAAAAACCGCAATCAAATTTTACACTTTTCCTATAATTTTTAGCAACAAAAAATACACTTTTCCGAAAGCCCTTATTTTATATTATGATTTTTATTATGATTTTTTTGAAAAATTTTTCTAAAAATGCGTTGATAAATGATTAAAAGTGTATATTTAATTATACACGAGTAGTAGTAAATAACCACTTGTTTTCACCTGATGGATTTTACATTTAAATTGGTATTTTATAATTTTTCATAATATGGTATAATGAATTGAAGTGGGTGAGAATGATGCGCGCGAGAGATTTAAAGGTATATTCAATAATTTTAATATTTTTCTTGGTGTGCTTAGTTACTATCACTGGTGTTTATCAAGCAGGAGTAGATACTGCAACTGTTAAAAATGCAGAATATCAAAGTAGTTGCGCTTATGATTCGTCAGAAGAAGCAATTACAGCTTCTATTATGAAATATAATACACTATTCCTTGAAGGAAGTAGCGATGTTGAGAAAATAAGCTCAACAGACGCTTTGTTTGGTGATAAGTCTTATGCTATAAATAATGATGGATATGTTTATTTCAAAAACGATGCATCATACGGAAAAGTTGAATTACAAAAAATAATGAAAGATGCACTTGATGATAATTCAAATGCAATACTTCTTGTAAGCAATGGAAATGTAATTGGTGCTAACCAAAATTACAATAGTAGAATTACATCGCTTCTTGAAATTTTAAATAGAACAAATTCTTCCTCTAAATCAAATGAAATTTTAGATGATTCTAAAAAAGAAGGAAGACATATATATGCTGCAACACTAACTGTTGCGTCTGGTGAGATATCTGGGTATATTGTATCTGATGATTTTAGTGGATATAAGCTTTTAAGATTTGTGGATGGAGCTCTTATCATTACATCTAAAGATATTAATCAATTCAAATTAATGTATTGGATAGGAGTTATTCTATTATTAATAGGAATTGTTGTTAATTTCATATTTATGTTTAGAAAAATTTCAAAAGTACAAGCAATTGATGCTGGCATTTCACTTAAAGGTTCAAATGCAGTAGTAATTGTTAAGACGGATGGAAAAATTGTTTCATATAATAGACCATTTAAGGCAGCATTTGAATCAAAGGCTCTCCCTATTCAATCAATGGATGAATTAAAAGTTATGGATTCAGAGCTTACATTAAAGGATTTAATTAAGGAACAAAGAAGATTTATATTAGGATATGTAGCTTTACAAGATGAGGAAGGAAATAAAGATCACGAGGATATTTATTTTGAATTCTTCTCAGCAAAGCGTGGGGTGGCTGATTATTGCTTAATTGGTAAGGATATTACTAAAGAATATATTGATAATCAAATTCTATTAAAAAGATCTACTAAGTCAGTTGTTACAGGAGATAATAACTCAGTAGTTCTTGAAAGAAGATATCGTGAGGTTAAGGAAAAGTATAAAACTGTAAAAGACCCTTACTTATTCCTTATGGTTAACTTAAGAGGATTTAAAAATATTAATACATTACTTGGATTCGACCAAGGAAATGATGTATTAAAATTCTTCTCAGAACAATTACACGAATATTATGATGGACTTGAAATATTCCATACAAAAGGTGATGAATTCGTAATTCTTGATGATAAATCAAATGAGGTTATGGATATTCAAATCACTAATAAGATGATTGAAACATTCAAGGCACCATTTAATATTAATAATAATGAAATTATGCTTCGTCCAGTTGTAGGAGTTTTAGGTTCTGACATGGATGGAGAAACTGAAATTGATTTTGATATGTTAATATCTAAACTTACAACCGCAACAAACCGTGCAAAGAATGCAGGAAGACTTGTTTGCCAGTATGATGTTAACCTAGAAAATAGTGCTACAAAAGACCGTGAGATGGAAGAAGATTTAAAAATGGCCATCCAACGTGGAGAATTTGTTATGTACTATCAACCACAGTATGAACTTAACCAAGATAGAGTATGTGGATTTGAAGCGTTACTTCGTTGGAATAATCCAAAGTATGCCACAATCTCTCCAGAAGTTTATATTAAGATGGCTGAAAAGAACGGATATATTGTTGATGTAGGTAACTTCATCAATTCAGAAGTATTTAAAACTGCTAAGGAAATGGAACAATATGATATTCATATTTCTGTTAACGTTTCTCCAGCTCAAATTGTTCAAGCAGGATTCGTTGCAGATTTCCTTGATAAATTTGAACAAAACGATCTTAGACCAGGTGCAATAGCGCTAGAGGTTACTGAGACATTCTTAATGGAAAACTTTAATACAGTTATTGAGAAACTTCAAATTCTTAAGAATCGTGGAGTATCAATCCACCTTGATGACTTTGGAACAGGATATTCTTCAATGCTTTACCTAAAAGAATTACCTATTGATACAATTAAGGTAGATAAGGAATTTATAAAACATATAGAAACAGATAGATTTAGTAAGGTATTAACATCTAAGATAATAACACTTGGAAAAGAACTTGGAGACAAGATTATTTGTGAAGGTGTTGAAACTAAGGTACAAAAGGATATCGTACATAAATTTGGTGCCGATATTATCCAAGGATATTATATTGGTAAAGCTTTATCTAAAGATGATGCGTTCGCATTACTAAAGACAGGTAAGGTTTCAAGCGCAAATAAGAGTAATGGAAAAGAAGGTGAAGAATAATGCTATTAGTATCTGGAGGAGCTGCATTGTCAGTTACATTAATTGCATTAGTAGTAGTAATAGGACTAGGAGTTTTATTCTATTTCTTAATTAGATATAATTTTAATAAATTTCATGAGGAAACTGATAATTTAACAAAACAAACTATTACAAAAGCCGAAATGGATAAAGCAATTACAAATCATATTAAGCGAGTTGGAAGATTTGGTGAATTCACACTAATTTATTTAGACATTGATAATTTCACATCAATGAATGATATATTTGGTCGTGAACAATGTCAAGAATTCTTAACTGAAATTGCCGGACGTTTTGTTAAACGTTTCCCTTATCGTACAGTAATTTCTAATTTCAAAGATGATGAATTTATGATATTTATTAAGGATAATTTAACATACGAGCAAGTATGTAAGGTATGTAATCAATTATTATCTGATGTTCGTCAAAAATTATTTGTATCAACAACTGATTCAATTTCACTTACAGCATCAGCTGGTATTTGTATGTATCCATCATGTGGTAGAACTCATGATGAACTACTAAAGAATTTGGAACTTGCTACATACATTTCAAAACGTGAGGGTGGTAATAAATTCACAATGTATTATAGAGCCCTTTCATCTGATGAAGTTGAAAATTATCATTTCTTCTTAGAAATTAAAAAAGCAATTGCTAATAAGGAATTCTGCCTATATTATCAACCAATTATTAATTTAAATACTGATAATCTTTATGGATTTGAAGCATTAATGCGTTGGAATCACCCAGAACAAGGTGTATTACCACCAGCTAAATTCATTGATATTATGGAAAAAAGTGGAGATATCTATTGGGTAGGTAAATGGGGACTTGAATTATTATGCCAAAAGTATAATGAACTTCAACCACTAGTTGATGATGATTTCCATTTAACACTAAATCTATCAACTAAACAATTAACTTATGATAATCTTGCGGACGAATTAATTCTTGTTTGTAAAAAAGGACAAGTATCACCAACTAAGATAGTACTTGAAGTAAGTGGATTTGCGATGTTTGAGAAAATGGAAAATGTAAAGCAAAACTTATTAAAACTTCGTGATGCTGGATTTATAATTGCAGTAGATGGATTTGATCTAGACTACGCAACAATTACAAAGATTGCGAAAGAACCAATCGATATGATTAAGATTTCTCGTAATTTCTTTGCAAATGAAATATCAAATGATACTAACAATCCAAGACCAATTTCTTCTGATGAAGAAAAGATTAAAGAAGAACTTGCAGAGCAAAAGGAACTTAAAGAGAAATTTGCTAAAATGCTTATTGAATCAGCAAATGTTGCACGTAGGGTAGTTGTATCAGAGGGTGTTGAAACTAAGGAGCAAGAACAATATGTTTTAGGTCTTGGAGTTTCATATGGACAAGGATATTATTATTCAAAGCCAATTTCTTCTGAGGAAACACAAGAATTTATTAAGATGCGTAAGTGGGATGAACACACTTATGATCCATCAAAGGAAGCACAAGAAGTTGAGAGTAATCCAGATGCAGAGCTTGCAGCTGAGGTAAAACCAGAAGAGAGCGTTGAGCCTGCAACTGATGTAAAAGAAGCAGAAGATACAGAACAAAGCACTGATGCAATGCAAAATGGAAGCACATCAGAGGAAGCCGAGGAAAATGTCGAGAATCCTATAGATAACACAGAGGATGAGACAAATCAAGTAAATAATGACGAGTCCGATTCAGAAGAATCAGAGGATGATGATACTTCTAACGAATCTGAAGAAGATGAGGATGACTCAAAAGAAGAAGAGTAGATAAGTATCTAAAATTTTAAAAAATTGACTTATTTTTTGAAATATATTATAATACTTGTATGTAAAAGCAAAGCAGGAGCAATCTTGTGACGCAAAGCTAAAGGGTCCTAACTCAGGACAGCCAGTTGCCTTCTTAAGCAATTTCGCTTTAGGCAACTGTTTTTTATATAATTGTGTATATAATTAATGTGGAGGGAATCAAGTATGGCGAAAGGCATAGATGAAGAGCTTGCCAAAGACCCGATGGTCAGCTTGTTTAGAAAGAAAAAGTTAATAATAGCATTAATTGTGTTATTCTTATTACTAGCTACTACTATCGGTGTTGTAACATACTATGGTCTTGCGACAGGAGGATATACAATTAATATTGATGAAGAACTTCAAGGTATGTCAATTGAATTGAGAGAATCATACAAAGATGAAAATGGAACAAATCAATTAGAGGCTCCTGAATTTCAAAAAGCTGAGCCTATTATGCAGCCACAGGTGAATGAATGTTTGGCATATAATAATGATGGAGGTTATACATCAAGTGCTGGTAACTACATTGGCTATACATTCTATTTATGCAATGTAGGTAACAATGAATGCGATGTAGAATCTACATTTAAAATTGTTGAAAACAAAAAAGATGTAGCATCTGCTGTAAGATTTTGGGTATTTGTATCAGAAGGTTCAGAAAAAGATGGAGAACTTGTTTTAGATACAATAGATACAACAGGCACTATCTATAAAAAGAAAGAATCTAGTGCTGAGATAGAAGATAAATATAATAAGAGTTATAATAATGAAACCAAACCAAATGGATATCAACAACAAGTTAATTGGAATGAAAACTATACAGACGCTGATGATGAAAACATTATTAAAACATTTATATGGGAAGATTTCAAACCAGGAGATGCAAAAAAAATCACTATTATTATGTGGCTTGAAGGAAATGATCCTGATTGTATCGCTTATGAAGATGAAAATGGTGTTCGCCAAGGAATTCTTGGTGGAAGCTTAAAAATTGGTATGTCATTCCAAGCATATCATGACGAATTATTAAAATAAAAAAAGTAATTGTTGACATAATTATAAATTGGGGTATAATTTACGTTGAAAATATTTTGGGGACGCCAATTTAATATTATTATGTTTATTAGAACTAACCTAAAGGGGTTGATAAACACATGATAAATTTATCAAGAAAACTTTATATTAGTATACTATCTTTGTTATTGTTATTTGTTGTAGCGGGGACTGTAACATTTGCATGGTTTAAACTTAATACCAATGCATGGGTTTCTGATTTAGAAATTGGTGCAGATACGAATGCGGATTTAAAGATCTCTGTTGATGGCATAAATTATGCGTCCAATTTAACTAATGGACAAATCGCAGAATCTATAGTAGCTTATGCAAATGATTGGAAACTTTGTTGGGATGAAGGTAAACAACAAAATTATTGGAAGAAGTCTGAAGATAAAGAAGATAATGAATATATTACAGAGGAAAATCTTGAATCAGAGATGGAAAAAATCCATTTAAAACCTGTAACATCGATAGATGGTAAGAAATTTGAAAGCTTAAATGGGACACCAATAGAATTAAAATCAAAATGGTATATAAAATTTGATTTGTATTTTAAATCCGTTTCAAGCGAAGTTCAAGACGTATATTTTTCAAATCGTGTTATTGCATATGAAGATGGGACTATAATTCCAAAAACTGAAATAACAGTCGATAAAGTTGAACAAATTACCTTCCCAGATAATATTCTTGCATCTTTTGATACATATGAGATGACAACCGGAAAAATTATTCATTATGATGCAAGTAATAAAGAAGCTAAATTATTTGACGGGACTGATGTAACTGACGATTTTGAAAATAATTTTAAAACGTATGTTTCTGATGCCTCTAGATTTTCCATTACGACTTCAAGCAATGGCGTGGAATCAAATGATGTGAAATTATATGAACTTAATAAAGGAAATGGTTCTTACGCAACTACGATGATAGAGAGGGCTTCAGGAGCTACAGAAAATACAAGTTATATTGGAACATCAGGTGTAGCGTATGACGCAACAAAAAATGCGGCTTTTACTTATTATAATACGGTACGTAGAAGAGAATTAATAGCTGGAACAGGAACAGATGGGGAAATAGATCCTATTAGTTATAAAAACGTTCCTTCAACTTATAAGGGATTGGATACAACTGATGCGGCAAAAATAATAACGCTTGATGATAAAAATAATTATGGTAATCAGGAAATAAAAGGGCAGGTAGGGACTGCTAAAATGACTATGACGTTATGGCTAGAAGGTTGGGATGCTGATTGTATCGATACCATACTAGATCAAAAAATAAAAATCAATTTATCATTTACTAATTATAATACAGCTGTAGAAAACAAACCTACTACTCTAACATATTTAGTTACTAATCCTACAACTAAAGAAATTGTAGATAGAAGCAAGGTAAGGAATCAAATCTATAATATGAATATTACAGATGATGCACCAGCATACTTTGAAAACGACACTCATTCATTTAAAGGATGGGCAAGAAGCGATGAAAATGGAAATGTTATAGAGTCGCTTAATAATACAGATGGATTATGGGATTTTAGCCAAAACGTTAAACCTAAAACTGATGATGAAAAATGGTATCTTGTTAGCGTTTGGGAATAAGAAAATCAAAAACTTGAACAATCACCATAATAATGGTATAATTGTTATAGAAAGTAATCGCTATTAAGGAAAAGATTACAAAAATTAAAACAAAAAATAATAAGAAAACGAAAAGGAGAAAGGTATATATGAAAAAGATTTCGAGAAAATTATTATTAAGTATCCTATCTATGGCTTTCGCAGTCGTAGCATTAGGAACAACAACATTTGCATGGTTTACAACTAATGCAACAGTTACTGCTAATATCAAGATTGGAGTTCAATCAACTACAGATTCTATCCTTATTTCTAAGGATTTAGTACACTGGGGATCTACAACTGAAATTGATAGATCTAAAGATGAGCTAGGAGCATATACTTATATTGCTCAAGGAAGCAAACTTGCAAACGATGATGTATGGGCTACCCTTGATGGCTCAGGTGCTACTGCTGCATTAAAGAATCAAGCTATAGATGAGACAACTGAAGATATACTTCAATTTGATTTATATTTGAAGGTTTCAAGTACTGGAAAGACTATAAAAATTGATACAGATAGTACAACTGGAACTAAGGCAGATGATATTGGTGCATATACAATACAAAAGGATTTTAGTATTACAACACCATCTGAAGCTTCATTTGCGGCTAATGACAAAGTAAGAGTATCAGCACTTAATGCATTACGTGGAGTGCTTGATGTTTCAGAGCCAGTTGCTAATTCAACACTAGAAGGTGCTACTACTGAGGTTGGTGCTAAAACAGCATTTGGAAATCCTGGCTTAACAAGAAATGAGAAGCTTGCAGGATATAAATTAGCAGATTCAATAACTCCAGGCGTTGATAGAACAGGTGCTTCAGTATTCGACTTTGGACAAACTTTATCTACAACTAATGCTGCAAATGCATATATTACTTCTGTATTAGCAACTGATTTCACTAAAGTTGCTCCTAATGCTAATTATGCTGCAATTACTCCTACAACTGCTGGATTTACAGGAACTGACCTATTCACAACTACTGCAGCTGACCAAATCTATAGATTAAGATTTACTTATTGGCTAGAAGGATTTGATGGAGATTGCTTTGATGCTGTATTCGGTCAAGATTTATCAATTGATTTATCCTTTACTACAAAGGCCGATCAAACAGGTAATTAAAAACATAATAAAATAAATGCCTAGGCTAAGCTTAGGCATTTTTTGCTTTATATCACTAAAATAAATAACTATTTTATTTTGATTGTAAATATGATAAAATATAATAAAGATATTTTTTGAAAGGAGCAATTAATTATGGATGATGCTTCAAACGAAAACAATGAATTAAATAGTACTAGTGATGTGAGTATAACTAAAGAATCAAATTTAGATAATGAAACAACTGATACAAAAGGGAAAAAAGCTCTTAGAATAACTAATATAGTTGTTAACACAATATTTTATATATTTATTGCTTTATTACTACTGTTTTCAATTTCACAAATTGCTGGATCTAAAGATAAAAAGGTAAAAAATGTATTTGGACTAGGATATGAAGTAGTAGCTTCAAATTCAATGAGCCCTACATTTGAAACAAACGATTTATTGTGGGTACATACTAATTTCAAAAAAAAGGATTTGAAGATTGGAAAAATAGTAACATTTTGGGATACCACTTCAACAAATCCTACTACAAATCCCAATGGATTTGTTAATACCCATAGAATTGTTGACTTAGTGGACCTTGATGATGATGGCGAAATAGATTTTTATATTCTTCAAGGTGATTATTATAAAGGTACTTCTGATGATTATTCTACATGGACTGATTCTCAAAAGGAAACTGCATGGCATATATATCGTTTTTCTGAGGGTCCAATACAAGTTTTAGATGGTGCAGATAATATTCTTGCCGTCTATTCAGGGCATTGGAATGGCACAGGCCGTTTTATAAATTGGCTTGCTAATCCTAAAAAAGGATTTATACTTGTAATTTTTATTACAGCAATATTCTTACTTTTTGAAATGTTTATGGTTATAAAAAATATTATGGACATAAGAACTGCAAAACTCATTGCGAATAAAGAAGTAGAAAAAGAAGAAATGAAAAAGAACCTTGATGCTGAACGTGAAAAGATGAAACAAGAATTATTAGCGCAACTTAAGGCAGAACAAGAAGCTAATAACAATGCTTCAAATGAGTCTACTGATTTAGTTGAAAAAGAATCAGATAATATAGAAAATACTGATTCTGAAACAGAAGAAGAAAGAAAAGATGAGGACAACAAAGAAGAATAAGATAAAATGTCCTTGGAAGGAGAGAAAAGAAAATGACAGAATTTGCAAAATATTATTATGACTTTTTAAAGACGTTCTTTATAAACTTTGGAACATTCTTTAAAACAATTGGAAAAGCCTTTGGAAAATGGTTTGGAACAGATATAGCAGGATACTTTAAAGATCTTGCTGATGCATCTATTCATAACTCTGAATGGAATGCATTAGATTGGATTGCATATATTATTGTTCTATTCATTAACTTAGCATTTATTGTATTATGCGTTTTATTAATTGTTATTTTATGCAAGAGATACAATAAATTTAGAGGTAGAGAAGTTGAGAAAGATGAACTTATTGATCAAGTTCAATTACTTAATAAAAAGGTAGTAGACTTGGTTGATGAAAAGAATAAGATTTTAGCTCTACGTGTATCACAAATTTCTGGAGGAGAAGCTGAGATTAATCCAGACGATTTATTTAATCCTCAACTTGTTACTGAAGAGGATGAAGAGAAGGAAGAGTTTAATGGTAGATTCGTTAAACTTACTCAAGTTGATACTTTCTATAAATCAAACCCAGAATATACAATTATGACATCTAATGACATGCTTGATTTATCAGGTCTTTGTGATAGATTTATTGGATATGCTGCATCTCAATTACATCTTTACTATTCTAAAGATATTATTGCTCGTTTTATTGCGGGAATGGGAACTGCAAAGGTTTTAATTCTTGAAGGTATTTCAGGAACAGGTAAAACATCTCTTCCTTATGCAATGGGTAAATTCTTTAATAAACCAGCGTCAATTATTTCGGTTCAACCATCATGGCGTGACCGTGCTGAATTACTAGGATATTTAAATGAGTTTACTAAGAGATTTAACGAAACAGATTTCTTAAAGTGCGTATATGCGGCTGGTTATTCAGATAAACCTAATTTCATCGTACTAGATGAGATGAACCTTGCTCGTATTGAATATTACTTTGCCGAATTCTTATCAGTAATGGAAATGCCAGATCCATCTCAATGGGTAATTGACGTAGTTCCAGGAAATGATCCTACAGATCCAAAATTATTCATAAATGGTAAATTATTAATAAATCAAAATATTTGGTTTGTCGGAACTGCCAATAAGGACGATTCAACATTTACAATTACAGATAAGGTATATGACCGTGCCCTACCTATCGTTATTAACCATAAGGCAGAGCTTGTTGATGCACCTTATACTGAAAATGTACAAATGTCATTTGAATATATTGATGAATTATTTAAGGCAGCTCAAAGAGATATTACAATCTCAACAAGAGTTATGGAAACATTTATGAAACTAGATGACTTCATTCAAGCTAAATTCAAGATTGCATTCGGAAACCGTATTATGAAGCAAATTAAATTATTCGTTCCATTATATGTTGCGTGTGGATTTACTGAAATTGAAGGATTAGATTATATGCTATGTAATAAGATTTTACGTAAGTTTGAAAGTTTAAACCTTGCGTTCTTACGTAATGAATTAGACCAACTTGCAACATTACTAGATAAATTATTTGGTAAGAGAGCATTTGCTGTATCACTAGATTACATTAATGATCTTAAGAAGATAGGATAATAATTAATTATATAAAATATAGCGGGAGGTGAGTAATGTGGAAGAAGAACAAAAGTTAAGTAATCAAGAAAACGTTAATAACGCTGATGATGATATGGTAAACGATAGTTCAGATGGACAAATTATTGAGGCAACTGATGCTGAAAAAGAAAATGAGTCTATTAAAGAGTTCTACCACATACTCGAAACAGGTCTTGGTCAAAATATTTCAACTTCATCTATGGGACAAGCTTTATATAAGCAAGTTCAAGGTGGAAAGAAAACAGTATATTCTAAGACTATTCGTGAAACAAAAATATTTGAAAAATCATTTATTCCGGTATTAGTTGATTGTTTTAAGAGTATCTCGAAGATTTTAAAAGATCCAAAGAAAGCAATTAGATATGAAGAAGAGGTTGTACCGATGGAAAAGGCGAAGAAGGTTAATTCTGATACCGTAAGACATCTTGCAGCCCATACACAATACATTAAAGAAGTTAAAGATAATGGTGATATTGTACCATCAAAGCTTCTTACAACTTTCTCAGAAGATGAACTTGGTATTTATGAGAACCGTTTTATTAAAACTTTAATTAATCGTATCTGTAAATTCTTATCTCTTCGTATTCAAATTATGAAGAAGAATCTAGATTCTTATGAAACACGTAGTACTGTTATTACAAATGATTTTAAATTAGAAGATAAAACTAAAGTTAAAGTTGAATTATCTGTAAAGATGGAATCAGAACAAGATTCTGAAGTTAAAATGGCTCGTGATACATTTGAGAAAGCAAAAGATATTCATGAGAAATTTAAAACACTTCGTTCTTCACAGTTAATGCAAGCCCTAAAGAATTATAAAGAGGTTGTACCTCCAATTCAAAAAACTAATATAATTCTTAAAAACCCTGAATTTAAGATTTGTTATAATACATGGGTTTTCCTTGATAGATATAATCAATTAGCGTTTGATGTTAACGTTCGTGAGAAAAAGAATAAATATACAGATGATGAAGCAACAACAGTAGATAGAATTGTAACTCACTCAGTAGGTACAATGCTATATTTTGGAGTTCGCGATTTTGATAAAGAAGACTTATATAAATCACATACATTCCGTAATGCTAAACAAATAAATAAAATGGATGATGAATATAAGTTTAAACCAGATTCTCAAAAACTAGAACAATTTGAGATGTCTGAGTATTTCTTAAATAAAACACAAGAGTTTTATCAACAATCTCTTGAAGATAAAGTAAACTCTGGTATGGAAAAGAAATATTCTTTGGAATTGGTGTTTAGAGAAATGCAAGAAGTTGTAAACTCTATTTATCCACCATTATTTGAGGTTCCACAAGAAGACGAATTTGAAGAAGTACCACTTCCAGTTAAACTTGAACGTGCTAAGAAGAAAGCAGACGTCTTAGATACAATTACAAGACTTAAAGAAGTCGATTATAATAATACTAAGAAAGAATATGAAAGTACTCTTGCTGAAATTCAACAAACAGAAGAGAAAATTCGTCAACAAGCTGCTCGTGAAGCAAGACTTAAGAAACTTGCAGAAGAGAAAGCTGCTCGTGCTGCAAAACGTGCTCAAGAGCGTGAGGATGCAAGAAAACTTCGTGAGGAGTTAGAAGCAAAATCTAAAGCTGAGCGTGCTAAACTTAAAGCTGAACGTGAAGAAGCTCGTGCAAAGGAGAAGGCAGAGGTAGAGGCTACTAAGTCTAAACTTCAAGAACGTCGTGCTCGTATTCTTGCTGAACAAGAAGCTCGTAAGGCCGAACGTCGTAAGGAAAGAGAAGAAAAAATAAAGGCAAAAGAATTAGCTAAGGCAAATGCAGAAGCTGAAGCTAAGAAGGTAGAGGAGCAAGAGAAGGAATTAGAAGCTTCTAAGGCTCATCTAGATGCTAAGGAAATTCTTCGCCGTAGACGTGAAATAATAAAGGCAAAGGCTAGTGCGGCCCGTGCTAAGGAAGAAGCTTTAAAGGCTGAGGCAATGGATGCTGAAGTTGAAGATGATACAGAGGAAAATGAAGAAGTTAAGGCAATTGATAATGAACTAGATCAATTACTAAACGACTTCAATGTAGATGAAGCTGATGAGCCAGAGGAGGAAACATTATCTCCTAAGGAATTACTTCGTCGTAGACGTGAAGCTATTAGACAAAAAGCTTTAGCTGACAAAGCTGGAGCTATGGTAATAGATGAGGACGAAGAAGACGAAAAAGTGGTTGATAATAAGACTTTATTTGAAAACCGTCGTAAAGAACGTCAAGAAGAAAACATGATGGATTCAAGTGATGTTGTATCAGCAGAGGATAATGATGAAGAGGAAAAACCAACTGCATCTACTCAAATCCCTGGAAGAGCTCCTGCTTCACTATTTGAACGTAATCGTGATATAATTCGTCGTCGTGCAATTCTTGCACAACGTCAAGCAGAAGCTAAAAATATGGCAGATGCACAAAATAATGTAAGTGAGGCTCCAACTCCAAGTCAAGATGAAGACCCAAGAGAAGTTCTTCGTCGTAGACGTGAGGCAATGAAACAAAAAGCGCTAGAACAACAATCTTCAATGTCTACAAGACCACAAGAGAGTGCTGGAACTAGTGAAAAAGTTGACCCTCGTGAATTACTTCGTCGTAGACGTGAGGCAATTCGTGCAAAAGCTTTAGCTGCGAAGGCAAAAGAAAATGACGAAGATTAAAAATCCATTAAAAACCATTAATGATAAAATGCCTAAGGGCGTAAGAAAAGGAATAAAGGTAGGAATTATCTCGCTTACAGTTATTACAATCTTACTTACATGTTATATGCTCATATGTAATATAGTTGCGGTAAGAAAAGAAAGACCTGTAAGCTATTTTGGATATTCATATTCATATGTACCAACTGATAGTATGTACCCTGCAATAAAGGCAGGAGATTCCATAATATTTAAGGATGTATCTTATGATGAAGTCTTGGTTGGTGATATTATTGTATACAAATCTTCAGAGGGTGAAACCAAAGGTCTTTATATAGTTCATAGAGTTATAGAAATTAGAGCTGATGGAATTATAGTAAAAGGTGATAATAACCCTATAGCTGATGATGAAATAGTTACAGAGTCTAAACTTATAGGTAAGTATGTTCGTACATTTAATCTTTTAAATATAGGAAAACTTGCATCGAATAAATCTATAATCTATGGCATTCTTGTAATATTCTTCGCAATAATTATTTTATCAGAGTCTGTTAATATATATCTTATGAAGAATAAAAACAGGCTTAAAGAAAATATTAAAACTAAATCAGAATCAGAACTTAAGAATGAAGTCTTAGAAGAAATGAGACAAGAACTTCTTAAGGAAATCGAGGAAGAAAATAAGAAAAAGAACGAAGACGTGTAATATTGTCTTCGTTTTTGTTTTGCTTAAAATAACATATATTGCATGTGCGTAGAGAACAAGTTTACAATTAAAATAGATAGAGTAACTTTTATTAATAAAAGTATAGTTTATCTAAAATAGAAAATAGAAAGAGGTAATTTATATGAAAAAAATATTTAAATTATTATTAATTGTACTATTAGGAGTTTTTGTTGTTGGGGTTTCTTCGTGTCAAGATACAACAGAAGATAATCAAACAGGTAGTAGTAGCAGTCAAACAGGTAGTAGTAACAGTCAAACAGGTGGTAGTAACAGTCAAACCGGTGGTAGTAGCAGTCAAACCGGTGGTAGTAGCAGTGTTGATTATACAATTAAACCAAGTGCTACTTATGTAATAAACTGTCTTAAATCATTAACTGAAGTTGGGGAAGTACAATCTAAAATTGTAAATAATCCTACTGGAATATTAAATGAAATATACTTTGAATTAAACATGGTTGATCAAACAGAATTTAGTGAGACAACAGTTTCTGAAAAAGGAACTGCATGTGGAGGATGTATAGAAGTATTTTCAACTGCAAGTTATGCGAATGAAAGAAACACATATTTAAAAGAATTTGATGATACAATTTTTGATTCTGGGTCACACAAAGTTGTAGGTACTTGTGTAATAAGAATTTCATGTGAGTTATCAGATTCTGTTCAACAAAGTATAACAAATAAAATAATCAACGAATTAAAAAATCATAACTAGCACTATAAATATAAGTATTTATTGGTGCCAAATAAATTAATTTAGTTAAAATGGTAGATAATATAAAATTAAATGTTGACAACGAATATTAATTAATATATAATTTTTTTGGTACATTTTTAATCCACAAAAGGCCCTTAATTTATAAAATTTAAGGAGGAAAAATATTTTATGAATACTTATATGGCAAATAATCAAACTGTACAAAAGAATTGGTACGTAGTAGACGCTACTAACGTTACACTAGGAAGACTTGCTACTCAAGTTGCTTCTTTATTAAAAGGAAAGGGAAAACCAACTTATACACCTCATGTTAACTGTGGTGATAATGTTATCGTTATTAACGCTGACAAGATTAAGCTTACAGGAAACAAGTGGCAAGATAAGTTATATCGTCACCATTCAGAGTATAATGGAGGATTAACTACATTAACTGCTACTGAAGTTATGACTAAGTTCCCTACAAGAATGGTTGAATCAGCAGTATTTGGAATGCTTCCTCATACTAAGCTAGGAGATCAAATGAGAAATCAACTTTATGTTTATGCTGGACCTGAGCACCCACATGCAGCTCAAAAACCAGTTGAATATAAGGTAGAGGACTAATAAGGAGGTAACGAGAAATGGCTAAGAAAAGTACAAAAGTTCAATATTTTGGAACAGGACGTCGTAAGAGTTCTGTAGCAAGAGTTGTTTTACAAGCAGGTGAAGGAAAGATTACAATCAATGGTAGAACATTTGAGGATTATATTCCAAATGCTCAAACTAGATTAGATGTTCTTCAACCACTAGAGTTAACAGAGAATACTAATAAGTTCGATGTTATCGTTAACGTATTTGGTGGAGGAATAACTGGACAAGCAGGAGCTATCCGTTTAGGAATTACTCGTGCATTAATGGAAGTTAATCCTGACTATCGTGCTACATTAAAACCAGCTGGTCTTATTACACGTGACCCACGTGCTAAAGAGCGTAAGAAGTATGGTCTTAAGAAGGCTCGTCGTGCACCTCAATTCTCAAAGAGATAATTACAGTTTGCTATTTATTATTAAGATTATTAAAATATATCATATGGATAAAAAAGAGACTCGAAGGAAATCCACCCTTCGAGTTTTTTCTTTAATTTTTAAACATACATTAATTTTTAATAAAATATGATATAATATCATAAGAATACGAAGATATTTATAAAAAGAGGTGATTCGCATGAAATTATTCAAATTTATTTTTTCCTTTTTGTTTGGAATTATCATATTTGTATTATTGTTATTTGTTATAGTCGTTATTTGTATTACTGGTGGAAATAATTTTGATGTTAGTAAAACAAGAGCGACTTTTGGAGATACAATATCTGAATCTTTTTATAATGCATTCCAAGATAGAAAGACTACAAATAGCACAGAACTTACATTAAAATTTAATGAAACAGAATTAAATGCTGTATTGACTGATATAATTTGTGATTTTGCCGAAGATTATGAAACAGAGGATTATATTTATAAGGTATCTATGTTTGAAATTCAAAAGGCAAAAATTGAAATTGATGATAATAAAGTTTCATTAACAGCACGAGCTAAGGCTGCATTTTTATCTACAAACTTTGTGGCAACAGGTACTGCAGAATTCCTTTCAGATAATGATAACTTTAGGATTGCTATTACATTATCTAAGGCTAAACTTGGAAGAATATCTTTAAAAAATCCAGGTAAATATTTAAATGAAATTGATTCAGAATATATTGAAAATGGTAAAATTATATTACCATTAAACATTGATGATGAAGTTATGAAAGTAATGTTTGATAATTGCAACCCTACTATATCTTTAGATGATAACTTGAATTTAACACTAGATATACAAAATGTTATTAACGAAGAAGAGAAGAATACTATATATAAGACGTATAAAGAAGGAGATATGGCAATTAATACATTGAAAAACCTATCTTTAGATACAACTAAGCTTATAATTGATAAAGATGATTTTAATGGATTTATAATGGTAGAAGATTATGATGATTTTAAGGTTGACACTAATACTACAATCCTTAAAAATAGTTATAGTATAAAATCAACTAATATTTATCTTGATACTATTAATTCTACTCTTTATTATGGAATTGATTTAGAAGGTGTAAAATCATATTTAAATTTAACATATGATTTAGTAAGCGATAGTGAAAAAATGACATTTAGTATTACAAATATATCACTTAATGGTATTGAATGTAAAAATGGAATGACATCAATTCTAAATTCTATTGCAAAAGAGTCAAAGTTTATAGTAGAATATACTAAGATTGAAGAAGCATTTTATAATAAGATAGATATTTCAAAAATAGAGGTAAATGCAGATGGTGACTTTGAAATCACATGTAGTGTTCTAAGTCTATAATATTTAATCAAATGAAAAGGTAGTAGATAATATGAAAAAAAGACGAATAATAATAGCGTTAATGGCTACCACTACAATGGTGGGTCTTGCATCATGTGGTAGTAAAAATAAAAAAGAGCCTGTAGAGCTTACTGATAGTGATGGGAACCAATACACTGTACAACAAAGCACTGATAAAGCTGATGTTACAAAGGTTTTAAATTCACTTTATAATTTAGATGATAAAAAGATAGAGAAAGTATCTTTTGATGCAAATAATAATATGGTCGGCAATTGCGGAAATAAGACTTTTAATAATCAAGGCGAATATAAATTTATGCTAGATTATAATGGTCAAGAATATAAATATTATACTAATAAAAAGGATGATGAAACATTATCTGATGATTTAAGACAAGCTATTATTGAATGTAATGAGGCAAATGATAAGGCAGCTTTAAACGCAATATCAAAATCTCAATTATATCTTGATATAGATCAGGAAACAAAAGAAAACGAAGATGGTGGTTTATCTGAGATAGATATTGAATTTGATATTATAAAAACTAATACAGCAGATAACGCATTTTATTTTAATGTAGATGAAATACATACTGAATCTACTAATAAGGAATATAAAGATTATTCTAATAAGATTAATTCATATGATAAATTTAATGGGTCAAAATTCTATGCATCCCCAGAAGAACTATTTACAACACTTGAAACTAATAAATTATCTATATCAAATACAAATAGTAATCAGGTAACAATTAATAACATATTTATGATTGTTCAAAGCAAACTAGTTCCAACTCTTAATGTTAAGACAATTTGCGCGAATAATACTATATCTTCTTTAATTGATGATTATAATATTTCAATAGGGAATGCTTATAATAATGAAATTCGTTTTAACATACATTTAAGTAAAGAACAAATAAAAGATGAATTTGGCATTAATATAACATCACCAGGTGATGATTATCAAGTTAATGTTGGAATAAACGCAACTCTTGCTTATGTTAGCTCTATAAGCTTTGATTTTAATGATATAAAGGGCTATGATAGTAGTAATGAGGCACTTAATTTTGATACTATGAATTCTTCTATTAATATTTCATATAACGAAGATGTAGTAATACCTAAAAAGAGTGGAGAATATAAATCATTAAATGAATTATTGTTTTCGCTTATATAATATCTAGGGTAATAGGTGGGGTTTTATATCCCACTTATTTTATATATTAATGAGGCACGGTTTATTATTTAAATTATCTTTTTTTATGTTATAATGGAATGGGTGGTATTTAAATGAAAAGCATACTATATGTTAATGAAAAAAATGTTAATACCTACACTGAAAATGATATTATATTTAAGGATTTAAACCTTGATGATATTATTTTAGAAATTGTAAGAAAGGCAAAACTTTTTGATATAAAGAATTATTATTATGAAACATTAATAAATGTAGATGATATCCTTTATCGTCAAGAAGTTTTTTCTGATTTAGAAAATAAGGAATTATTTGATGTTTTAAATCTATTTTCTTATACTATGAATCGTAAGCTTACAGAGCTTAACGAATCAAAGAAGGTAAAATTTAGCTTCTATAGATATATTGAGTTGAAAAAGAAAATAGAGGATGTTTTAGTAATACTTAATAACTTAATTAATTCTATGTCTAAACTAGAATATAAATCAAGAGCCTTACATATGATGGTAGATTATATTAACGAATACCTAAATAGTGAAAAAGTTAAGTTTGTTTTAAGTGATATGGCACTTATTACTGAAGAAATGAAAAAAGTAAGATATCGTCTTGCGTTTGAAAATGGCGCAATAAAGATATCTAAAGATAGTAAGGAAACACCTGTTACAGATGTTATAAAAGACACAGTATCAAAATATAAGGTAGAAAATCCTATACAATTCTCTCGTGATTATGGGCATCTTCCAGAACATTTTTTAGGGCAAATATATAAAGAACTTTCGAAATATTATCCTAATGAGTTTAAACACTTAGAACTTTTCAGTAAATATTTTGATGGATTTATTGATGAGAATATAATTGGATTTTCAAATGATATTCAATTCTATATAGCATATATTGAAGTAATGAATAGAATAAAGAGTATGAATCTAAGCTTTACCATACCTTCTATAAATGAGGGAGTAAGTTATTGTAGACAAGGTTATGATTTAGCTCTTGCACTTAAATTTTACATAACTGGTAAAAAAATAGTACCTAATGATTTTAAATATGATAAAGGTGAAAATGCAATTATTGTATCAGGACCTAACCAAGGTGGAAAAACAACATTCTCAAGATATTTAGGACAAACGTTCTATCTTGCATCCTTAGGCTTACCTGTCACAGGTACTATTGCCTCAATAGATACTGTTACAAAAATATATACTATGTATGAAGTTGAAGAAGATTCATCTAATCTTAATGGAAAGCTTAAGAGTGAACTTATAAGAATTAAGAATATTATGGATGATATTAAAGAAAATTCATTATTTGTTTTAAATGAGGTATTCTCATCAACATCACTTGAGGATGGTATAGTTCTTGGTAAAAAGGTTATTGATATGGTAAATAATCATAATAGTAAAATGCTATTTGTAACATTTATAGAAGAACTTGCTTCATATAATGATAGTGTTGTTGCGATGGGATCAACTGTAGATAAAGATAATCCTAGCATACGTACATTTGAAATACTTCGTAAAAGAGACAATTCAAATACATATGCTAAATCAATCGCAACAAAAAATCATGTATCATATGAAGATATAATAAGGAGGGTAGAATAAATATGAAAGCTTATTTACTATACCCAGATAAAGATTATATTAAGTGTGATTCTAAAGAAGAATATAGTGATTTATGGTATAACACTATAGTTAATCATCTGTGTGGTTATGATAAATATATTAAGAGTATTTATCTTGATACTAAAAATTTGATGACAACAGATATTGATGTAATAAAATATAGACAAGAGATTTTAAAAGATTTCATTAGAGGAAAAGATATAGTAGTAAATCTATATCAATTCATAAATGAATTATTAACAGAGTTCTATAATGAAAGATTTGAACTTGAGACTAAGCATATGACTGCATCATATGATGCCACAATTCGTATTTCAAGAAGACTTACAATGGCTTTAGAAAATATGAATAGGTATTATACTAAATATTATGATAGATTTAAATCTGTTGGATTTAAGAGTTATATGGATAGATTCTTAAGCCAAATAACCATAGATTATATTAAAGAACTTAATTATATGTTTGATCGCCTACGCTTCCCAAAAGGGTATTATGTAACTGCAAGTCTTAATGAAAGACTTGAGATTGCAAATCTTTCTGTATATGATTCCGTAGATTCTATGAAGGAAGAGAAGAAAAAACTTACACCAAATGGAGTTCAATTAAGAAATAATATTTCAATGCTTCCAACATATAGTGTAGAAGTTAAGGAAGATAAGAAATGGAAGAGAGCACATCAAATAGAAAATCCAGAGGCTCTTGCGACAGCAGAGCTTGACTATATTCATTTTACTGATGAAGCATTATTTAGTTTTGCACCAAATGTTTGTAATTTGGTTAATGATATAGTAGAATATTTAAAGAAGAGTCGTGAGGAAATGGCATTCTATATAGGCGCTATTAACTTATACGATAAGCTTATGGCTAAGGGTATGCCAATATGTACACCAAAGCCATATCCTAATAGTAATAAGGTATTTAAATGCGATGGATTATATGATGTGGCATTAGCCCTTCAATCTGATGATAAGGTTGTTGGAAACACTCTTGATTCAGGATCAAAAGATATATTCTATATAACTGGTGCTAACCAAGGAGGTAAGACTACATTCCTTCGTTCATATGGACAAGCAATCATTATGATGCAGTTAGGACTATTTGTATCAGGAAAATCATTTGAATCAAATACATTTAATGATATATTTACTCACTTTAATAAAGAAGAAGATAAAACTATGGAGTCTGGTAAGCTTGATGAAGAGTTATCAAGACTTGATAGTATTATCTCTAAAATTAAAAGAGGATCTCTTATGTTATTCAATGAATCTTTTCAATCTACATCAGAACGTGAAGGTTCAGCAATTGCATATGATGTTATAAGAGCTCTTCATGAAAAAGGAATTTCAATTGTAAGTGTATCGCATATGTATTATTTATATACATTACTAGATTCTTCATTTGGAGATAAAGAAATATATTATCTTAGAGCTACAAGAGATGATAGTGGTACACGTTCATATAAGCTTGTAGCTGATAAGCCACTTAAGACTTCATTTGCAATGGATCTTTATAAGGAGATATTTTAATGATTATTGAAATAAAAAATAAAGGTATTGATTCATATGTGGTGTATAATAAAGAAGAGAAGAAAAATTTATACATCATATCAAAAAAATTTCTTATGGGTCTTAAATATGTTATACTTAAAGATGGTAAGAAAGTTGCAGAAATCAAAAAAAGCGCTTATGATTTAAAAAGAGCTGATATTACTCTTGGTTCAACATATATGGGATATATTTCGTGTGATTGGACTAATAGACTTGATGTAAAACTTTTTAACGGCTGGTATATATCTTGTGAGAAAGACGGATATCAAATCAGAAGTTATGGAGATATTATCGCTAATGTTAATTGCAAGTATAACGTTAGCGTAAAATATGAGGTAGAGGTAGCAAATCCAAATTCATTGCTTTGTATCTGTGCCACAATACTTGCATTAGATATTATAAATTATAACGAGGAGAAGTATTAAAAATGAGAAGAATGGAATTAAGATTAAGAAAGTATGAATTTTCAAATGATTTTTCAATGAATGAATTCAGAATGAACCCAAGCATTAAGTTTAATGCTCGTGAACTACAATTAAAGGAAGAAGATAAGAAAGATAATCTTCGTGTTTTCTCAATGCAATGCAATGTTACAATTGAGTCAACAAAGGAGAATAAGACTCCAATTAGACTTGATATTATAGTAGAAGGAATGTTTGAATTCCGTGATGAGGAAAATGAGGCTATTGATAAATTTATGAAACTTGGTGCTCCAGAGATTGTTTATGCACAAACACGTTCACTTGTCACATCACTTACAGCACAAGCAGGTGGAGTATCTACAATTACTCTTCCAATCATTGATTTTGAAAGACAAAATCAAGGAAATCTAAATAATGCTAACTAATAGAAAGGAAAGATTTTAATGAGTAATAAAAAGATTCCAGTAACCTTACTTACAGGTTACCTAGGAGCAGGAAAAACTACTCTTTTAAACTATGTTTTAGGAAATCAAAAAGGATATAAGGTCGCAGTTATTGTAAATGATATTGGTGAGGTTAATATTGACGCATCTTTAATTGAAAATAACGGTGTCGTAAATCAAAAAGATGATAACCTTGTACCATTATCAAATGGATGTATTTGTTGTACATTAAAAACAGATTTAATGAATCAACTAATAGAACTTGCTGAATCAGGAAAATTCAATTATATTTTAATTGAAGCTTCTGGTATTTGTGAGCCACTTCCAATTGCGCAATCTATTACCGCTTTAGAAGATGAATCAAATCCAGATTTCCCTCATGTTGTACGTCTTGATAACATTGTAACTGTTGTTGATGCAAAGAGAATGTATGATGAATTTATGAATGGTGAAGCCTTACATAAAGAAAATTTAGATGATGATGATATTGAGAATTTATTAATTCAACAAATTGAATTCTGTAACACTATTGTACTTAATAAAGTAGATATGATTTCAGAAAAAGATAAATTACAAGTAGAAGCTGTTATTCGTTCACTTCAAAAGGAAGCAAAGATTATTGAGTGTAATTATGGACATGTAGAATTAGATGAAATATTTGATACTCATAATTTTGATTTTGAGAAGGTTGGAATGTCAGCTGAATGGATCAAAGCCCTTAATGAAGAAGAGGAAGAAGAGCCTGAAGGAGAAGCACTTGAATATGGTATTTCTACTTTCGTATATGAAGCTCGTAAACCTTTTGATAGAGTATTGTTTGAGGAATTTGTATCTTCTGATTGGCCAACATCAATAATTCGTTCTAAGGGATTATGTTGGTTCTCAACTGAGCGTGATATGGCATTTATATTTGAACAATCAGGAAAACAAAAGACTCTAGGAGAAATGGGACGTTGGATTGCCTCTGCTCCTAAGAAGAAACAAGAAGAACTTTTAAGAGATAATCCTGATGCTGCTAAGAATTGGGATGAAGTCTATGGTGACCGTGAAGAAAGAATCGTCTTCATAGGACATAATATGGACAAGGAAGCCATTATTAAGGCTTTAGATAAATGTCTTACAAAGTAAAACAAATATTATTGCCCCTACTCTTAGGGGCAATTATTATTACTCTTATGATTTTAGAAAAATGTAATGTATTTGATGGCTTTGACGAATCTATTACACGTTTCATAGTAAATCATAGAGGTAGTAAATATAATGCCTTATACTATATAGTAAGAATACTTACAGAACTTGGTAATTTTTATGTATTCATATTATTATTTATTTTGTTTGGATTTTATTTCAAATGGGATTATAGAATATGGTACATGCTTATTATTGGAGTAATTACAATTGGTCTTAATTTCTCAATTAAACTTATTGTATCAAGACCAAGGCCACTTGAAGCATATAGATGGATGAAAGAAACATCAGCTTCATTTCCATCAAGCCATAGCGCAATGGCAATGGTTGTCTATCTTAATCTGTTTATTATTGGAAAATTTACTATAAAAAATAATAATTTAAGAAAAATTATTATGATTTTATCAATTATTTTTATAATAATTGTAGGCCTTACAAGAATAATACTTGCGGTTCATTATACAACAGATGTATTGGGAGGATTTTTAGTAGGTATATTCACTACATTATTAGGATATTATATTTATTTAAAAAACAAATTAAATAAAATAGAAGGAGAAAATTAATATGGAATTATTAAATTTATATTTAACCTTCTTTAAACTTGGTATTGTCAATTTTGGTGGAGGATACGCAATGCTTCCTCTTTTAGAGCGAGAACTTGTAAACAAAAGAGGATGGACTACTGTAGATGACCTACGAGATTATTATGCAGTAGGACAATGCACACCAGGCGCTATAGCAGTTAATGTATCTACAATGATAGGATTTAAAAGAAAGGGAGTACTTGGTGGAATAGTCGCAACATTAGGTTTTGTATCTCCAGCTTTTATAATAATTTTTATTATAGCCTCCCTTCTTACAAATTTCTCTGATAATAAATATGTTGCGCACGCTCTTGCAGGAATAAGAGTTGTAGTATTCTTCCTTGTGGTTTCCGCTATAATGAAATTATTCAAATCATCATGCAAAGATAAATTATCAACCCTTATTGCGATAGTGGTAGGAATACTTGCGATAAGTGTTGATGCGATTCCTTTATATGTATATGTAATTGTTGCGGGAATTCTTGGAATAGTAATTAATGTTATTAGAGAAAAAAAGAAACCTGTAGCGATAGAAATAAATGATGAAGATAATCCATCATCAACCAAAGATGATACATTGGAAGATACAACAGGTAATCTTAAAACTAAAAAGAAGGGTAGTATTTTAAGCTTAATTATTGGTATATTATGTTTCGTACTTTTAATGGTAGTATGCACAATAATTACAATTACTAAAAAAGATCCAATATTCTTTAAACTATATTTTCAATTCTTTAAAGTAGGATTCTTAGCATTTGGTGGAGGACTTGCTACAATACCTTTTCTTCAAGAATTAGGAAACGCAACAGGATGGTTTAGCGCAGAGGAACTTGCAAATATGATTGCGGTATCAGAATCAACACCAGGCGCCATGGGTATTAATATGTCCACATATGTTGGATATACTGTAATTAATAATGCGTTTGGGAATTATTTCTTAAGCTTTGTTGGTTCAATGATTTCAACTCTAGGTCTTGTAACTCCTTCAATTGTTGTAATTGAGATAGTCGCTTTATTCTTAAATAAGTTTAAGACTAATAAATGGGTTGAATATGCATTCTATGGTCTAAGAGCAGCTTCAATTGGTTTAATGATTGCGGCGGCATATTCAATACTTGAAATATCTTTAATGCAAAACTCAGATATAGTTCAAGTGTTTAAAGATACATTTGATGGAATTCATTTGAAAACCTTCTTCCCCAATTTAGGATTATCACTTGATAAAATATTTAATTGGAAGAATATTGCGGTAGGTACTATAATAGGTATTACTATATTTAAATATAAGAAACATCCTATATTATATATTGCATGTGGTGCAGTATTAGGTATTCTTTTATGGATGTAAATTTATATGGTGGGGAAAAATTACCCATCACATAAATTTTAAAGTGTTATTATATAGTTGACCTAAGAAGTGGTCGGGATTTTGTGAAAGTATTATATATACTACTTAAATAGTCTAGTTTCAAAGCTAGACTATTTATGTTATAA
>CAZJAM010000008.1:0-35024 GCA_964544095.1 uncultured Anaeroplasmataceae bacterium
TTGTACATTTTAACTTCATCTTTTTTATACAAATTCATATTGACTTTAACAAAAATGTCAACTATTTTTTATATATTTTATTTTTCGAAAAATTTGTATTATTATTTTAAGATTTAATATAAGCTTTTTAACTATACAAGCGTATAAATAAGCATACAAATGTATAATTAATTTTGTTTATTATACATTTCAGTTTATTTACACAAAAAAGAAGCATTTATAGTTAAACAATGCTTCTTCTATCTTGAAATTTATATTTTATTAATCTTTATCTGCCTTTAGAACTGCATTAAGCATAACAGTTGCGCCGTCTATACAATGCTGAGGATCACTATATTCAATTTCACAGTGGCTTAATCCATCTTTTGATTGAACAAAAATCATAGTTGTAGGAATTACATATGAACAAAATTGCACATCATGTCCTGCACCTGAATGAATGTATTGATGAGATACTTTTGTTTCTTCTACAGCTTTTTTAGCATAAGAAACCAATTTTTTCTCGTATTATATAATACGTTTTTTTTAGCAAAATAAATTCAAATATTTGTTAAACGGCTTTGATTTTATAATTCTTTTTCACTCATGCCATTTTCTTTAATAATATTGTCACCAGCGACTTCTTTAACTTCTTTTATATCTTTAACCTCGTTGATTTCAATATTTTTAATTACTTGTTTGTCTTCTTTGCTCTTCTGAAGTAATGCTTCAAATGGCTCATTAAATTCGCTTATTTGATCTTTATGTTTTTCATTAAAATCATTTAAGATTTCAGTTCTTGCAAAACTTTGTTCATATTTTGCCTTTGTTTTCTCATATTTTTCAACCATTTTTTCTTCAGGGTATTTTACAAAAATATGTTTAATCTTATCCCATAATCCATGAGATTTTTTACAACTGTTAATTAATTTATCATAATTCTTTTCAAGAGTTACAACAGAATTAGTTAAACCTTTATCTCCCATCTTATAAGTTACAAGAGATATAGTTTGTTCTGGATTATTTAAAGCTTTTATAAAATAAGAAGCCGCAAGTGTTTTAAAATCTTTATTTTTATCATCAGATGCTTCTAAATGTTCTTTGGCAAGATCATATACTGATTTATTTCCAATATATACTGATTGTAATAAGAAATCTTTGGTTTTATTTTTCTCACCAATAGTTTGAATAAAATCAGATCCATCAAGGGTAACTACATAATTTTCTAACATTTTAAAACCATGAACAAGTGCTACGTCTTGTTGTGTTTTATTAGCACAATTAAACTCTAAGCTATTTGGTGGTGTAATTGGCAATAAATTTTCATATATGTCATCAACATCCATATCACCAAAATACTCAAATTCATTATCCTCTTTAGTATAATCTAGTCCATACGCCCCAACATTTAAATTAAGTTTATAATTAGGGGTATTTTCATAAGTACTTGCAAGATAAGCTCTTGTAAATGATAATGTTGAATTATTTGTTTGTGCATTATCATCATATATATCTTCAATTGCATTTTGGTTAAGATATGTTTCTATTAAACCTTTTGATTGTAATTCTTTTTCTGGAGTGTAAAGACCTGTAACCATACCAATATCTTTTGATAAATAATATAATTCATTTTCAATTATTACATTAGCTACTGAGAATGTATAAAACTCATTAGGATTTGATTCCATAAATTGTTTTTTAAATTCTAAATCGTCATTTAGCATTTCTGAGAATACAAATACTTTATTAGTAAATAGAATATGATTATATAGGCCATCTTTTGTTTTTAAATCATACAATTTAGGCTCATTTTCAATAGATTTAAGGAGGTCTTTTTCAATTTCTCTTGCTAGAGTATAATCACCTTTACCTCTTTGTTTAATAGCTTTTGCGTATTTTAAATATGCTTTTAATCTTTCAACAGGATCTTCTATTTTAAGTGATGTAGTGTATCTTGTAACATCACGCACAAAACTTGGCATAGAAGGTCTTACATGTTCAAAAATTTGAGAGAATATTCTTACATAATAGTCTTCATCAAAAAATTTTCTTACAGCAGATCTTGTAATATCACGATTTGTAAAAATATCCTTAGACATATTTTGTTGTCTTAAAACATCTTCATAAGATATTTGACCCGCAATTGTAGAAGTATCTTCTATAACTTCGCCTTTTTCTTTTGCTTTTTTTACTGCTTCATCTATGATTTTAGCATTGTATGCATTAACTTTAGTTTCCATGCTTACATCATCATCAGATATATCTGTACTTGTAGAAGTCTTGTCATCAACAATTTTTACTATTCCAAGTAATTTATCAATATTTAAGTCAAGATATTCTTTATCATCTGCATGATCAATTAATTCAGCTAATTCTTGATCTTCATATTTATCTTTAAATAATTCTTCTTTTTGCATAATATTGCCCCCTTTTAATTACATTACTTTTCTTCAAACATAGAACGCACTTTATTACTTGCGACAATTTCTATATTATTTCTAGAATTTGGACCTGTTATTATAAACGCATGTCCTCTTTCATTATTAACAATTTGATCTTGTTCAGTTGGATTAATTTTTCCAGCTTTATCATATAGTGTGCACAAATCGTCCATATCATTTGGTGCAAGAGAAAATATAAACGAATATTGACATGCATTAATAATTGCACTAGATTTTCTTGCGATATCAGGAGATCCAACAAAATCTTTAATATTTTGAGTAATTACTATCTGCATACCATTATATTTTCTTATACGCTTTGCAAGTTGATACATAAAATCAAGAGCTATTGGATATTTTTCATCAATGAATACATGTGCTTCATCTATCGCAATAATAATCTTTCTATCTGTTTTATGTTTTAGATTAAAATCTCTATTTTTTATGATTTCATTATCAAGCCACTTTAGAACTAATAACATTTGTGCATTAGCTATTGTTCCATTTTTATTCGCAAGTAAACTTCTAAAATTAAATACTGTAAAGTTTTCTTGTACAGTAAGGTTAGATTCACCATTCCATAATAGTGAGTTTCTACCTTCATGTGCAAATTTAGATACATAATTTAATATAATTCTTAAATTCTTTATATCATAATCATTTGATGCTGACTCTAGTTTTTCTTTTACTAGATTGTATAGGTCATCAAATATAGGATAATCACCAGGAGTTAATTTTGATAGATCTGTATTAGAATTAATTCCTTTAGATTCATATAGGTCAATAATTATATTATTTAAATATTCTAATGGTTCACTTGCAATTCCATCAAGTATAACTTTAAAGAATTCTTCTAAGAATTGTAGATGTATTCCAAAATTATTTACAATACCTTCTCCTTCATCAGCTTCAAGTGTTGTAATAATATGGAATGGATTTAATCTTCCAGATGTAGCCGCTCCTACATCGATAGTTTTTCCGCCTAAGCTTTCTGCTAAGTATTTATATTCATCTTCTGGGTCTAGAATAAAAATCTTAGAATTTTCAGAAGCAAGGTGAGTTAATATAGTTTTTGTGGCATAACTCTTACCTGAACCTGTTTTTCCTATTATAACCATATTAGAGTTTACTCTTTCTTGATTGCGCATAAAGAAATCAAGTATTACAGGGTATCCACCATTAACACCTATAACATCACCAAAATCATCCATTATTGTAGATTGTACAAAAGGGAATACAGCCGCAACAGATGTTGAGTGTATTGATCTTGCATATTCATCAAACGCATCATATTTTGATAAATTTGATGATACAAAATGTTTATTTTGATTTGAGAAATTTTCAACTAAATCAAAACCATCTTCTGATAATAATGATTTTAAATTCTTTTTCATTGATTTTAAATCATTTTTACCATCATCAAAAAGTGTTATATGAATATTTACTTTAAATAATGTTTCATTATCATTTTGAAGTCTTCGCATCAAATCAACAAGTGTATCAATATGTGTTTGTTTATCGATTATTGAAGATGCTTTATAAGCTGTCTCAGATTGTGATACAAGTTCTTGTAATGAACGGTCTATCATCCTTACTGCCTTATTCTTTTCATAAGGTTCAAGGTTCATTACAACCTTTGTATTTTCTATGTTAAACATTTTATATCCCCATGCGTTTAAAACATATAAAGGATATCCTTTAACAGTGAAGTTATAAGTTTTAACATTATCAATATAAGTATTTTTAGTACTAAATTTTAGTGTATGAGGAATAATCCAAGAAATTATTTCATCTTTATCTAATACTTCTATATCATTCTCGTTAAAATCATATGAATAATTATGTTTTAAAAATACAGCACATTCTTTTGTATCAAGAATATGTGATCTAATTCCTGCATCATTAAATGTAATTATTGCGTTATTTAATATTTCTTTTATAGTTGGTATATTTTCATCATATACAACTAAATAATAAAATGGTTTTAAAATTGTACTATTCTCATCAATACCTTTATAGATATCTATTCTATCTCTTATAATTTTAGTACGTTCAAATAACTCTTTTTCAGTCATTTCAGAAGAATCAAATAAAATCTTTAATTTATCTATTTTACTCTCTTCTATTGAAATAAATTTCTTTAATGATAATTTTCTATCGATTTTAACAAGAGAAGCTTTAGTCTTACCTGAAATAGAACGTATTACCTTACCAAATTGATGATCAATTATTTCATCTTGCTTATAACCTGAAAGTAATCTAAATTCTCTTGGATCTATTTCAAGAACACCTGCAAAATAATTATCATATTTAATCATTCCATCTTCAATTCCTCTATAAGGAATAATATTAGATATATTAGATGAAGCATCTTTTATATCAATATTATATGTTTTAATTGAAAATAGGTAACGAATACAATCAACTATAACTAAATAGAATCTTTGACCATCATATGGTAAATATAAACCAATAGCACATCCTAAAACAATTACCATTGAAATATATTTTGCTACTCCAAAGTTTGCTAAAAACAACAACACTTCTAACATTAAGAAAAATAATGCGATTACAACATCAACGATAGAAATGTTTCTAAAAAATTGAATTTTAACTTTTGCAGTTTTAGGTATAATTCTCATATTCTATCATCACTTTCCTTCATTATTAATGTTATTTACATCGTTATTTTTTCTACCTGAAGATGTAATAATATTGTTCATTTTGTTGTTAATACTATTATCTTTGTTATTGTTAGTATTATCTATTACAGGATTATTATTACCAGATCCAATAATACTATCTCTTATAGCGTTATTATTGTTTCCACCCGTCGCGCCTTCAAACTTATTACCAACATATTGTTGTAATAAATCATTAGTTCTTTGTTGAGATTCTAACATTTTCTCTTGTGCTGAAGGTTCACCTTTTAATCCACTATATCCGAGTTTATTAGCAAGTGAGTTTACAGCATTTCTTGCAGTTGCGGCAGGATGTAAGGCAGCCTTACCTAATCCAAATGCACCATTAGCGATATTTCCAACTCCACCTGTAAGTGCACGCATTAATCCACCACGAGACATTGCAGCTTCTCTTAACTCTTGTGAACCTGCTCCTTGAGCTACAAGGTTTCCAATTAAAGCCATTGATTTCTTCATAGATAATGCTCCACCTATTATAAATAGGATTATAACCAAATTATTTAAGAATGCATTATCAAAGAACGTTACATTAATAACGGCATTTATTACAAGTAAGTAAATATTTATACCAATAATAGCTCCATATCCTACTGCAAATTTAGTTATAACTTGATCTCGCCATAATTTAAATCTTTGACCTCCATCAATTACTGATGAGGCTATAGAGAATGGTGATACAATAAATAGAATAACTAATGATATAGCTCTTTCAACGAATAAAAGTAATGCCCACGCAATATTAATAAGTATTGCGGCACCTGAAATCCATGATAAGAAAAAGCCATATTCATTTAAATCAATGTAAGTTCTTACAAGTGATGTATCATCCCATCCACCAGGATGTTCTGATATCAATAGTTGTGCGTTAGACGCATCAGAATCTTGAACAAAACATGTGAATAAATAATCTCCTATAGTAGCTGAATCTGCAAGTGTTGACTTATAGATTGCTACCATGAATATATTTAGAAGATTAATTACAACTATCATTAAAAACGGTACAAACATAAATGTTAATATCGCTTTAAATGCTTTTACAGCTATTCCACCTGGTGTATCTTCAACTTTTTCTTTAACACACACTCTTAAAATTGCGATTATCGCAAGTATTACTACAAGCACAACTGCTATAACAGCTGAAGCTTTAAATGCAAATTGAATATTATTGCTTTTAAACAAATATGATATTAAATCTGTCTCTTCATCATTTATTTTAACAGTATCAATACCACATATCATATTAGCAACTTTCATTAATCCATCAATTACTAAGAATAATGCTTTCGAAATAGAATATAAGAAGTTCCAAAACCAATTAAACATATTTTCACCTTCTTATTTTAATTTTCTTTACTAATCAATATTGTAGAAAATCTAAACTTTATAGTATTTTCCTCTAAATTATCATTAAAAACCATAACTAGATTATCCATAGAACTTACATTCCTTGCATCTCTGTTATAGAACTCGATTTGATATCCATCTAACTCGGTTTTTAAAGATATAGTTTGTTTTTTACCGTTTTCAAAGTCAAGGTTAAACTTTTTAACCTTTTTATCTTCGCTTCCGTCCTCTGAAGGCACAGACTCTTCTTTAACACTAACACTCTTACTTGTGACATAGAAGTCTACATCTAGACTAGATTTGGTATCTGCGTCTAGATATATGTAGAAATCTCCTATTGTTAAAGCTTGTCTTACTGGTATTACCAAGACTTGGAAATAATCTCTTTCAGATGCACTAAAATACGATAATTCTTCTAAATCTTTATCTTCAAATGATTCCTCATTAAAGAAATTAGACATATCAAGAGATGTAGATTCAAAGTCTTTATAATAAGTTACGGTATCAAAATACTCATAAAAATTGGTTGACCAATTTCCATCGTCATCTTTTCCTTGCTCAAATCCACCTAAATCAAAACATGATGTAAGTGAAAGTGATAAAACGATTAGTAAAAGAATACCTAATACTTTTTTCATATTAATTAGTAATTATAATCGCTCCACCATGTTTCTAATATGTTAGCTCCAACACGAAGCATAATTAGTAGAACGAATATTAATATAAATCCAATAACTGCATTTCTAATTGCTTTTTTAGCCTTATCATGCTCTTGTGGTTCATCAGCTCTTGAAAACTTAACGCATAATAAGATAATCCAAATAGCTCCAATAGCTACTACTACTCCTAGTAATACTGGAACAACTGTTTCACAAAAATCAATGATTGGTTGCACGATTTTTTGTAATTCAGTGTTTGAAATTGATGATGTGCTTGATGCTTGGCTTTCTATAATTTTGTTTAACATATATAAAATCTCCTTTTTAATCTATTTTCTCTCTTTTTCTAGAGTATAGCCCAATAAATAATCCTGAAGCTACAACAACTAACACTACACATACAAATATAGATGATGCTGTATTAGCGGTGTATGTTCTTCTAAATTCCAATGTGGTAGTATTACCAACAGTGTTGATAATTTCAATCTTATAATCTCCCATCTCACTTATAACAGGGCTTGTCATATTATCAGATGTTACATTAATTGTTTTTGAAAGACTACCATCTTTATATATCTTTATAATGTCTCCCTCTTTATAACCACTTAGCTTAACATTTTTATTGGTTTTTCCACCATTTTCTACTCCAATAAGTGTTACTTTTGGTGCGACATTATTGATATTAATTTCAAATGCTATAGTTTCATTTGTTGCGCTTGACAACATTTCAATGTAATAATTTCCGTCATCACTAAATTTTACATATGAATTATTAGCATTTTGTACAACTGAATCGATGTAAGATAACTCATTATCTAATTTATCTCTATAAATTATTTTAGTAATCTTATAATTGTATGGAGTTGTATATTCAAAGCTTGATATAGCTTGTGTATAGATATAGAAACTAAAATATGTTTCATTTCCATATTGATCTTCAAGTAAAAGTTCCCATTTACCATTGTGTGTATATCTTGATGGTATTGATGTTTGTTCTGCACCATTTAAATAAGCTTTAGAAACACTAACCTTATCATCATCTAATGCTCTTACAAATACTTCACCAGTATTTGAAACATCCCCATTTACAAGTATTCTAGAAGAATAGTTTTCAACGACTTCATAAGAAACTATTGTATCTTTCTTAATAATTAATCTAGTACTATTTCCAGCCTTATCATAAATAGTTATTTTGTATTTACCATCATTTGTTAATAAATCATTTCTTGTGTATGAATATGTATTATCATTCAATTCATAATATGCAATATAATCAGGATTGAAGTCAATGCTGAAATTCTTACCTACAAAAAGAGTTCCATCAACTTCTTCTGTTTCATCAGAAAGTGTATATGAAATTTGTTGTCTAATCAAATATACTTCAAAACTATATTTGAATCCATATTCATCTACATAACTCAAAACATAAGTGTAAGTACCTGTTGAAGTTGCTGATGCAAATGCTAACTCTTTTGGACAATCTACATTTTTGTTATCAATTGTAAATATATATTCACTAGCTTCAGTTTCAAACTTAACTTTATTGTTTGAATATACACCATTTAATATGTCTTTAATATCTACTTCTTTATACTCTGTATCACTACGAGTCATACGAAGAATATTTAGAGTATCAGTTCCACGATAATTAACATTTTTCTCTACAATTTCTCCATATTCATTGCGGAATTTTATTGTATATATTCCATCACCATTATACCCTATAATACCGTTTAAATCAACGTTAGTGATTTTAGCTTGGGATAGATTATCGTATACTACTTTCTCTATATCATCATAAGTTATTGTAATATAAAATACATTTTGTGTTACGAAATATGATGAATCAATTGTAATACACTGATTAGTATAAAGTTCACTCTTCTTTAACGCATTTTCATTGAATCCTGTTAAAATAGCGTCGCTTAATTTCCATTCCTCATCCTTTAATGAAATTTTTATATTCTTTTCATTTCCAGATTTATCAACTATTTTAATATCATATTCACCAAATTCAGTGAATGTTATCAAATCAAATAAAGAATTACTCTTATCAATTTCACTTATAAAATATGATTTCTCATCTTTATAAATATCAATTGTGTATTCTTTATTATAGATTTTAATTAAAACACTTGCGTTTGAATAATAAATAGCGTCATCTACATTTGTATAACTGAACTCTTTTGCGTCTTTATGAATTACTATAGATTCTACTAGGAATGTTCTTGATACAACAATAGTATAAATTGTTGTATTACCATATTTATTTATAACCTTAAATTTATAATATCCATCAAGAGAACCAAATGAATTAGTATTAGTTGTAAGTTCACTAAATACAAAGTTTTCATTTGTATCATTGTACGCATACAAAATCTTAGTTATATTAGAATCTAAATTATCTAAATCAACACTAAATTCTTTATTTGTATATGCAATATAATCATCAATATCTATTACGCCATCACTATCTTTGAATGCTATTTCTGATTTTTGTTGATACAATAACACATAAGAATATAGTGGGAATATAGAATATTCACTAATAACTCTTGATAAAATACTATGTTCAACATTATCATTTGCCTTTATAGAAATATAATAATATGTACCATCTGTCTTATAAGTTATCTTTAAACCAGAGATTATAATACTATCTTCTTGCCAATCTGAAGTAGCGTTTAATGTATTTGTAATTAATTCATTATTTGATACATATGTGCTCTTTAATTCTCCATTTGTTAATGAATAACTCAAATATATATTATCTATAAATAATGTTAAATCAGAAATATCTTTAAACTTATAAACAATAGAATCATATCCATATATTTCTTCTGCCATACCAACACTTGGATCTAATTCCAATGTCTTAATGTTATCATCAACCATAATTTCATAATAATTAGGTTTTTTATTTGTGAATTCTAATGATGATTCATTACCAAGTACATCAATCGCAATTATTTTATATATTCCATATATATCAAGATTCTTTTCTTTTGCTAAAGCTGTTAAATCAAGTGAATATTCTTTATTAACTTCTTCTGATAAATATATTTCTTGATCATTTAATAAAATACGTAAATATTTAACCGCACTTTGATCTATAACATTTAAATTGATTAACCCAGTATAGATTTCTTTACCATCTACTATTATATAATCTATAGTTCTGTCAGTTGCATAACCTATACCTGTAATATTATAATCTTTATCTTTAATTTTGGTTACATCTTCATAAGTATATTCTGAAGAATTTGTTTTAGCTATTATTGTTGGTACTATATCATCAAATGTTACAACATAATCAACATAAGCTTCAGTATAATCATTATAATATACCTTTAATCTAAACGATTTATTTGATTCAATTGTTACTCTTGTAATACCATTAAATGTTGTTGAATCATATGATATATCACCTTCGAATTCAAATCCTAAATCAGATTGGAATCTAAATTGTAATTGTGATTTAGTTATTATTTCATATGTGTTTGATGAAATTTTATTAAATTTTACATCCTGAACAGTACTATCATATAGAACGTATTTAGAATTATCATTATAATACCATGATACTTCTGGTAATTTTCTATTAAGTTCTATACTAACTGTATCAGTATTACCATATACATCTTCAACATAGAATTCATATAAACCTGTTTTTCTATAAACTATATTATCACTATATTTAGTTTCAATAACTTCTCCGTTTAGAGTTACACTAAATTTAAATACATTACTTGTAAGTAAATTACATTTAAATCTTATGTATTCATTATCACTATTAGTTACAGAACAACTTATAGCTGTAGAATTTAGTGATACTGTAAATGAATATGAATTTCCAAAACGGTCTGATACAACCACTGTGTAATTTCCATCTTCAAAATCTAATGCTTTTTCACTAGAATCAGTATCTATGAAATCATTTTTATAATATGTGCTATAAGAACTTGAATTATTTGATTTATAAATTAATACATAAGCATATTCATCATATGTATTTAGTATTGAATTTATTGAAAAACTTCTAACATTAAATTTAGAACCATCAATTTCATAATTCCAAACTTCTTCAGAAAGTGTTCCTGTTGTTGAATTTGTATATGTTACTTTTATCTCTGGCGCGTCAGACTCGCTTACTATATAAATAAGAGTTGTTGACATACCAAATTCATCAATTTCAACAAGCTCATAATAACCAGTTAAAAGTAATTGATTTAAAGGAATACCTGCAGTTGTGGCTTTTAATTCCTTATATTCGCTAGTTGTATTATAAGATTTATAATAAACTTTAGTATATGAACTATAATTCATTTCATAATTTGAATAGAAATAGAATGTTTTATCATCATATGTTGTTGATGATTGATGAATATTTGTATCACCTTCAAAATTAACATTTCTTAAAGATGTTCCTGAAAATGATTGTTTAGAATATTCAGCATCAGGGTGAATTTGTTCACTTGATAAAGTAGGTACTCCGTTTACAAGATATTCATCTGTTACAAGATTTACTTCTTTTGATTTACCTTCAATAGTTGTCACAATAGAGTTTATTGCGGCTCTTAAATTTGGTGATAAGCTTTGAGTATTTACAACAACTGCAGATGATGCTTCACTATAATAATAGTATACCCAATCATCTTGATTTGTTGTAAAGTTCCAATCACTTCTCTTATATTTAATCCAGATTTGTCCGCTTTTAGCAGTAGTAGTTTCACCGGATGCTTTCTTATAAGTTGATGAACTTCCACCATTTAATTGAGAAGCTATTGCGCTTGTAAGAACAACCGCAGTTAAATCTTGATATTCATAATATTTAATATAACTTTGAAGTAATGTTTTTGATGAAAACATTTGAGCTTTTGTTGAATAATTATAATTATCTGTTGAAATACTTACTCCATTATAATAATAATATTTAACATCTTCTAATGCGTACACATCATTTATAATCATTTGATTATTAAGTGTGTTATATGTCGCATCATTTCCTTCATTTGATATATAAATTGAATAAGTTTCAGAATACTTAGCTCCATCTACATCGAATACTACTTCATAATAACCTGCAGATTTAAATAGAATTGTGTAAGTATCAGTATCAAATGAGATATCATAAAGGTTTTCATCATAAGTATCTGACGCTGAAGAATATTTAACCATATCTTCTTCATATGATTTTTTATTTTCTCTATCATATGACAATTTCTTTATAGTAACACTAAATGTGCTAGTATCTGAAAGTTCAGTATTTGATACTTGGTATTTAAGTTTTGAACCAATAGTATATGCATCAAGACTTGAATTTACAAGTTCGCCATCATAATGTTCATTACCAATTAATTGTGTTCTTGAATCAAATATTAATGTTTTATGTGCAAACTCTCCTTCAACTTCTTGAATAGTTTGTTTAATAGTATTTCCATTACTATCTTCTACATCAACTTCTTTATTAACAACTCTTGAAGCTGAAGATATATCGTATACATTTCCTGCGCTATCTAAAATACTTATTCCACAATCAACTACAATATAATCAGAATCTTGGATAGTATCTGAATTATCAATTAAATCTTGTTTTGAAATAGTAAATGTAAATTTATTTTTATCATTACTATCTTGTGTAAAACTATATTTCTTAATATTTTCAGAATTGCTATAAATAGTAAGTGTATCTATTACGCCAAGTAAATTTAAATCATCTTGTGAATATAATAGACTTACTGCTTCTATATAATCAAGTGGATCTTCTGAATTATAAGGTAGGTCATTCATATAGAATGTAAATGTATATTCTTCATAATCTAATACACCCTCATTTTTTATAGGATGTTCAGTTTTAAAGCTATCATTTACTTTATTAGAAGAATCATCATATGTGTATATTTCTGGAATTGTATTATCATATTTTAATAGGTAATTTTGTGCACTTTCTTTTATAGTGCCATTAATTAATCCATTAGCTTCTTCTTTTAATTCATCTATATTTGAAACAGATTTACCATAATATGACGTTGTTTTCCAATATATATAATAATATCCTGACTTGTCTTCATCACTAAATATAATCGTTTGTTTATCTTTAGTTTCTATCAAATCACTATCATAATCGTAATTATCAACACCCGCCTCTTCTAATTCTTTTAAAGAAATAATTTTATATGCAAATGTATAATCACTTGAAACCTTAGATATATTAACATTAAAATCTTTTGATTTTGATGTTTTATATCCTTTATTAGTATCAACTGTTGTAGCAGGTGTTCTTAAATCTACTATAAAATCAATAACTTTAAGTGATGTTTGGCTCTCAGATGATGATAGTTTAATTATTTCATAACTATCACTTGAAAAGAAACCCTGTACTGTATTTGATGCAGTATACAAATTAGAACTATAATCTCTAATTTGATTAGCGCCATTAATTTGAACACTAGTTATCTTAGAACAATTAAATGTAGTAATGCCTTGCATAACATCACTATCACTCATAACGCTTGCGTCAAGACTAAATACAAGTGTATTAGTACCAGCTCCATAACTATAAGCAAGGGATGGAATAGCGTCTGTTTTATTAGTTGTGTTTGTTCCAAGATTAATTGATAAATCATCAGATAATACTTGAACAGGTTCACTAAATCTTACGCCGACTTTAATAGTATCAGTACTTGAAACATTGCTCATATTATCTAATACATATATATCTTCTACTATAGGTGTTGTAGTATCCGCAACAAATGAATATGATTTCCAATCTTTTAAATCAAGTCCCATTGTGACTAAGGTATCACTATCTACAGATCCACCATCTAGAGTATATTTTTGTGCTTTACAATAATTTACAAGACTAATATATGGATCAACCTCTGAATTAGTACCATTTGTTATTTTATAGAAACAAATATTTCCTTTACCTGATTCAAAATAATATTCTTGATTATCTCTTGTTTTACCAATAAGAGTTCTATCACTCCATTCAGTATAATTCTTATTAAAAGAATCAGTACTATTCCACTTATCGTTTTGGGCATCTCTTTCTCCAGGTGTTACCCATTCATAAGAATATGAAGAATTAGTAGCATATGCAGTTTTTCTTATTATTTCACCATTTGAATCATATAAATTATATTCAGAAAGTGTACAATCACTATATTTGCTTTCCCATGAAATATAACCATCAATTCCTACAAAGTAATTGGCAATTCCCGCATTTATTAAATTTTTCTCAGAAAGAGTGTATGTATTATTTAATGGTATAGTTCTTTCTAGGGTTCCCTTATGATTTTGTACTCTAACTTGACTAGTTATCAAATCATTTGAGGCAATACCATTAGAATATATCTTAAATTCTTCACCAAGTGATGTTGTACTACTCTTTTGTGTTTCATATTTATAATCATTCGCCACATTTACTTTTAATACAACATTATCTTGAGTATATCCATTTACTGTTGTAACTTTAACATAGAAATAGTTATCTATTCCTGCAGTAACTAAATCGAATACTTTAGAATCTACTGTTAAATAAATATTTTGAGAAATAGCTTCACTAGAATTTTGTAAGCTTATACTTCTAGAGCCATTTATTTTTGTATAATCACCAGCAGAGGCTATTAAAGTTCCATCATATGTCTCAAAATTAACATCATAAATATTTCCCGCATCACCCTCAACACCTATCGCAAATGTTTTAGATGTTTGAGTTATTGTAAGCTCAGTTATAGGAGTGTTGTCAGTAGAGCTTTGTGTAAAGTATACATTTTTACAATTTACATCACTAGCTCCAAATATAGTACTTGTCGGTTTTAACATAAAAAATGTCGCAACCATAAAAGTTAGTAATACAAGTGGTAATAATAATTTATGTAACTTTTTCACATCACTCACTTCCTTTCATCTTAGAAACAATAAGTTTTAATAATTCCTCATCTGAAATATTTGATACATCTTGATACAATTTTAATTGATTTAAAATAAATTCAAGATTTCTATTTAATAATTTATCATCAATTGTTTTATTTTTAATGTCATTATTTTTAACATTTAGTTTTAATTCTTTAACATTTGATTCTTGATTATTCTCTTCTTTTTTAGATATTTCTTCGCTATTTGGTACTACACTATCTTCAGGTTTAGCCATTTCGTTAGCTTTTTTAAATATCTTCTTATTTCTTATAGAAATATCATAGAACAATTCATTTTCATCAAAGAAATTATTTGTAAGTTCACTAATATCCATTTGTCCCATTTTATAATTAGATACTTTAAAACTTGGAGTAAAGAATGTTTTTAAAGGATAGTTACCAAATGTAACTATAATCGCATTACCTATATCTCCTTGTTTATTAAGACGTTGTAATTCAGATGGATAAATAAGTGGTCTTACTTGTGTTTGACTTGATGTTTGTATTGAAGAATCTCTATCAGATTGTGATGTGGATTTTGTAACTACTGTTATATTTCCACATAATTCAGAGAATTCTTTACATGTCGCAATATCGTTTGAACCGATAAACATTTTTACTCCACAGTTACCTTTTATAATATCTGCCGCTTTATCGCCATAAACATTATTTAACTGTGCATATGATTGAACAATCATATTAAACCAAATTTTTCTTGAACGACCTACTGTAATCATCTTATCAAAATTCTCAATCTTTGGCATATTACCAAATTCATCAAGAATAAAATATACATTTCTCTTTAAACTTAAATCAGCATTTTCACTTGCAACTTTGATTAAAGATTTATATAAATCCAAGATGAAGATAGCCGCAAGATTATGTCTTGTAGTTTTTTCATCAGGAATTTTTAAGAATAAAGCTGTAGGATGTTCAGCAAGACTCTTTGGCGTAAAATCAGATTTTGATGTAAGTCCGCATATTCCTGAGTCATTAAATAATGTGAGTTTTTCATATACTACAGACATATATGATGCTCTTGTAGATTCAGCCGCATCACAAACTTGTTTTGATAATGAGTAAGCCTTACTTAATGGGCTTCTTCCTTGGAAATATCTTCTTAACTCTAAATAATCTTGATTTGAATTTTGAAGAATTTTTGTCATGTTGAAGAAAGTAAATTTCTCTTTAGTCATTCCACTTCCTTCTATCTCACTATCCTCAAGCATAGCGAGTAATACCGCTAGAGTAATAGCTCTAGCTCCTTTTTCCCACATTGGATCTTTTTCATTTTCAATAGGGATTAATACGGATGTCAAATCATTTAGATTTTCATATACTTCATCAAATAACTTTTTCTTATATATTTTCATTCCAAGAACAAGTGAATCATATGTTGCGTAAGCCTTAGAATTAAACTCATACCATTTTTCAACATTTGTAAAATCTTCTTTAGGATTTGCCTTTTCAAGACCAGATTCAGCAAAACTATCATTTCGCTCAAATGCTGATTTATATAAATTCTTATATTCATCATACATATCATATATAGAATCAAGAGGATTCCATCTATAAGATGTATAAGTATCTCTTAAATCAATAACTTTAACATCATAACCACGTTCTTTTAAATATCCTGAATGTAGTTGAAACAACTCACCCTTAGGGTCAGTCATAATCATTGATGAACCAGCATTAGTAGATGCTAGTAGCTGAATCATTGGGTTAACAAATGTAGTTGTTTTACCTGAACCTGTAGATCCAATAATTAGTGCATGTTGTGGAGCACTAAACGCAATATTTAAAGTTTTCTTTTTAGGGTCTAATTCAGCACGTACAGGCACTCCATCCTTTTGAACTTCATTTAATTCTTTATATTCATAATTTTTAAATAGTTTCTTTCTCTCTTCACTATTTAACCATCTTGAATTTTCAAGGTTTAAATCAACTCTATTTAATTTTCCTTTACCATTAAGTCCTAAATTCTTTATACCTTTTAACATTTGTCTATCAAAATAGCCAAAATATAGGAAACTAAAGCCTATAAAGATTGCAAGTAAAATTCCATAATATATTCCACTAACACCTATTACTCTCTCTAAAGATCCAATCCAATCCATATTAGAGAATTTAAAACTTGAACTTATTAATGTATATATTATGTATGCAAAAATAGATGATATCAAATAACCTGATGATATATAGAAAAGCCACTCTTGTGCACGCCCTGTAGTAAATTTATTTGACAATAATACATTGCTTAATAAGCTTAGCATAACCCATACAAATAAAAACCATTTAATAAAATTAGATCCTGATAACATTTTATTATAGCTTAAAAATGGTATAACAAAAACAATTGATAACATTATTAAAATTAATTGTACGCATAGTAGAAATCTTATTTTATTTTTCATTATTTTCCACCGCCTTTATTGTAAGTTTAGCCTTTACTTCTAAAGTATTATAATATGGTGCTGATAATATAGCAGTCACATCATATTCGCCAACATTTGTAAATTCATTACCATATGGATAATAAACATAAACATCTGCAGGAAGGACTCCTTTAACTTCCATTTTATATTTATCCCCTGTATATGTTACAGTTAAATCACTAAATTCTATACTTGAAAAATCACGTCTTACGACATTAATATCACAAGATTTCTCTTTGCCATTATAAGAAATAGTAATAGTTTGCTTACCTTCCTTATATAGAGCCATCTCTGTTCCATCCACAAACATATCCATAGTAACAGCGATTTTTTCACCTTTTACAGTAATATAAAAGTCTTCAAGACTAGAATCCCCCATAAGGATAGTTTCTGGTGTTTCTATTTCAAAATCCGCTTTTTTATTTGATACATTACAAGAAGATAAAACGAATATCAAACTACATATTAAAATTATAGATTTAATTTTGTTTTTAATTTTCATAACACTATCTTCTTTCTTTTTTAATCTTTTCGTTTACTAAACTTTATCATAAATACTACTGTAACTACTATAACACTAACTCCACCAAGAACTATAAACACTATAGCGACTGTTGGAATTTTAGTATAGTTCTTTTTTAAAGTTTTTACACTAAACATTTTAGATTCAGAAGCAACTAAAACTTCTGTTTCTCTCATTCTATATTCTATATAATACTCGGTATTATCTTTTAAATCACTAAATGTAATTTGATTAGAATTATACACCCAATCAGTTGAATATGAACCATTTGAACTAATTATTCTATATTCTGCATTAATTAGTGGCTTTAAAATTATTATTTCTGTTGTAGATACACTCACATTAGATTCACTAATATCTTTTGGAGATGATTGTTCTTGCTTAATATTTATTGCATAATTATAAGTTTTAGCCTGATCTATAGTTCTTACAATAATTATAATTCTTCCAACACTTATAGCTTTAATAGTATTTTCATCTATTAATGTTGCATAAGAACCATTAGTAATCTCAATTGTATAATTTTTATTTGCCGCATCTTCTGGTAAAACTTCAACTTCTAGTTTTAATTCTTCACCTACAAGAATTGTTTTTTCATCATTAAGTATACTAACACTATCTACATGTGCACCTATAAATATATCAACGTAAGTTTCATAATTTCCATCATCTGATTTAACTATAATTCTTACTTCTCCATTTGATACACCAGTAACTACACCCTCTTGTGAAACGGTTGCGCAAGAGTTTGAAGTCTCATAAGTTAATTTCTTATTAGTCGCATTAAATGGTGTTATACCAACATTAAGTGATATGCTTTCACCAACAGGTAATACATTTGAAGATAATGTCTCTATAACAATTTGTTCAACAGGTATAATTATTTTAAATGTTATAGTATTAGTTATAGTACCATTTTCACAACTTAACTTTATATTAACTTCACCATTATCATTACGTGGGGATAAGAATGTTACAAGTCCTGTGCTTGAAACTGTCGCTTTTATTTGATCACTTGATGTATATGTAATAGTTGTATTATTCGCATCAAGTGGCAATACTCTTGCAGATATTTGATATGTGGAACCTACATTTTTAGTCGTATTATCAATTTTATCGATTTCTATAGATGTAGCTTTAACATATATTTCAAAAGTTTCTGTTAATGTGGCCGCAGAATTATCCTCTGATGTAGCACGGATTTCTACAGTACCACTTTTAATTCCACTTATTATACCATCATTTGAAATTGTGGCAATACTTTCATCACTTGATTCATATAAAATACTTTTATTTGAGGCATCTATTGGAGTAAATTTAATTAATTCACTCAAATTAAAATCTTCGCCTCTTATAATTATATTATTTGTAGGTAGACTAGAATTATCAAGTTCTATAGATTCTACTTTAGAATATATTGTTAAATCTAGGGTAGTAAATACCTCTGTATTATCTAAAGATATTATTTTAACACTTACATTGCCACTACTTAATGGTGTAAGTATTCCATTTATAATACTAGCCTTAGTATCATCACTTAATTCATAAGTTAATTCTTTATTTGTGGCATCACTAGGATTAAATATTACTAAAGAGTTTAAATTAAGCGTATCAAGACCCTTTGTTATTGTATTATTTTCTGGTAATTTATCATCATCAAGACTAATAGATTTTACCATTCTTTTAACTGTAAATGTTTTTGTAACACTTGCGGAAGTATTTACTGATTTAACAACTACATTAAACTCTCCTACGCCAATAGTCGTTATAAGACCATCAGCAGATACTGTTGCCACATTCTCATTTGAAGTTTCATAAGTAACATCAGTGTTATCGGCATCATTTGGAGTAATATTGATATTTAGCTTTAATGTTTCGTTTAATTCAATATATGTTTCTTCGTTTAAAATACTAATTTCTTCAATACCTTTTTTTACATCAATAGAAATGGTATCATATAACTTGTTTTGATAATTATAATATACTGTAATTACTGCACTACCCTTACTTTTAGGAACAATAGTACCATTATCTACTGATACTACATCTTCATCAGATGAATAGGCAGTATAATTGGCGATATCTAAAGTAATACCTGTAGAAAGTTTTACATTTAAATCTTTTTGAACTCCAACATAAGTATCGCTAGATAAAATATTATCTTTATTATCTATTGTTAAACTAACATTATCTAATTTTAATAAGCTAAACTTAACAGAAGTTTCTGTATCACTTGTATTACTTTTAAATAATTCTTTTGTTTTAGTATATAAATCTTCTATTGAAGTTGCCTTAATATTATTTGATTCAAGCTGTGTATTTGTATCAAGGCTAAATGATGATGTTTCATTTGTTCCTATAAATGCTGAATCACTTGTATAATTTAGCGCATCATAATATCCAAATTCAAATGATGATGTTTCATTTTTTGAAATAAATGTTATATCAACGCTGCTAGCTGTATTACCACCATTTATTATTTGAAATGCGCAATTATTTTGCCCGAGTATATAATTATCTCCATCTAATATAATGTATAATTTAGCATAACCTAGTGTTTTAACTGTTAAAACATTTTTGTTTTCATCACTTTTTATATTTAAATTAGATAACTCAATTGCATAAGTTAAAGGATTCTCTTCATCAAGGGATCCATCAAGTAATAAATTAATATATTTATTGTATAAAGTATTAGTTTCTGTTTGCTTAAAAGATGCTAATTTAGAAGATGATAGTGTTATATATTCAGAAGTTGTACAATCCTCGGACGACGAACTAATAGAATATTCATCTATAGAGGAATCTAATACTAAAACATTTGCAGTATCATATAAATCATCTGAGACTTTTATAGTAATAGTCGTAGCGCCACAAGCAATTCCTTTTATAACACCATTACTATCAATTGTTGCGATGTTATCATTTGCGCTTATATATGAAGGTGATACAGCCAAATCATATGGTATTGTGTAATATTTAGTATTTATATTATCTCCAACATTTAATATATAATTATCTTCTACATATGATATTTTTGACGCTGTTGTAGTATTTAAAAGCGTATTTGTTGAAGATAAAACATCTACTCTATTTTCATAATTGCTTTTTGATATATTAAATTTTAGGTTTGAGCTATATGATATTAATAAAATTGCAGTTATTAATATGCTTATAGATATTTTTAATGCCTTTTTCATAAGCTTATCTCCTAAAAAAATCTCTTTTTTATTATAACTCTTTTTTAACTTTTTGTAAATTTTAGAGCATATTCAAACACTGAAAAATTCAATTTAATTATTACTATAAAAAATTCAACATAACGCAAATACTAAAAATCAAATTGTTAAATTTATAATTTAGTAAAAAGTGTTTTCAATTGTAATCAGTTGTAATCAATTGATTGATATTTTAAGGAAAATAATATATAATTTACTTAGAAGGAGATGATTCTTATGAAAACATTAGTTCAATTTAGATTAGACGAAGATTCAAAAATTCAAGCTTCTTTAATCTGTAACAAATTAGGAATAGATTTACAAACATATATGAGAATGTGCATATCAAGATTAATTTCTGATAATGGTATTCCTTTTGATATGAAATTAAATAATAATCAATCTAAAGGTATGCAGGCACTTTTAGAAATGGGAAATTTATCAAAAGAAAATGGGAATTCAGAAATGACATTAGATGAAATAAATGAAGAAATAAAGAATGCTAGATCATGAAGAAATATTATGTTGTCATTGATACTAATGTTTTAATTAGTGCTGCTTTAAAGCCTGATTCTAACCCTGGTATAATATTTAAGTTTATCGATGATGGTATTATAGTTCCTTTAATTAATAATGAGATCTTAAATGAATATCATTTAGTTTTATCAAGGCCAAAATTTGCATTCCCCCAACAACTAATTAATGATGTTATAGAAGTCATAACGAAAACAAGAATAAAAATAATTGAAAATCATATTGATATAAACTTGCCTGATAAAAAAGATAGAGTTTTTTATGAAGTAGTGATGAAATCAAACGAAATTCGTGAATCAAGACTTGTAACAGGTAATATAAAGCATTCCCCAGTAAAACCATTTATTGTTACGCCAAAAGAATTGTGTGAAATAATTTTAAATGATATAGAAAATAATTAAGAAGGCACTTGGCCTTCTTTTTACAATGTAATTATATTTTTAGGATCCTACACCACATGATTTAGAAAACAAAAAGGATTGCATAATCATAGAATGCAATCCTTCATATATAATTTAGTCAATAATTTTATATCCTTATTTATTTAAATTTCTATCAGTTGTATCAATATCTAAGCCTTCAAATATTTCATTAGAAATATCTGCTGGATTATCAACACTTTCATCTAAATCTTCGGCATTATTAACGTTATTTAAATCTTTATTTAAACTATTCTCTAAACTTACTTTAGTTTCATTTAATACTGCTATTTTCTCATCGAATTCTTTTTTCATTTTACCAAAACTTTTTATATGATTTGCAATATCCATCTCATAGTCGTTTTCAATAATAGAATCTTTTATTTTTAATATACTGTTTTCCTTAAGAGTATCAAGTCCATTACTATTTATAGCTGGTGTAAAGCCAGATGGTTCAATAAATTTTCTATTTAAATAATTATTGATTTTATCACATCTATTTGTATATGTTCTGTTTTCTCTATCATTTCTAGCGTTAACTGCATCCATTTTTGAAGGTATCCTATAGATATGTAATTTATCTAAAAATCTTCTAAACCAACTATAAGTCTTTCTATATGTATCATCTGTGATTCTATATTCAGGATTAAATGGTTGAACTTTAGTTATAATTGTTCCACCTACATTTGCCATTATAACTTTATCAATAATTGTACTAGGCTTTAAAAGCGCATCAAAAATAACCTTATTAGCATATATATTTAGGGTATCTTCGTTTCTTATATATTTATTTGGTATATAACTTATAAGAGGTTTTCCTTCAATAAATATAGAATCATACCATTTCATATTTAAATCATTTTTAGCTCTTTTATCAGTATCCAATCCATTTTCTATATTAAATGCTTCAATATTTTCTTTAGCTCTTACTTTTAATTCATTGCTTAAATTATTGAAATCTATTTTATCTTTCGAGAATATTTTGTATTCATTATAGATAAAATTAGATACATCAAAATAGATATAACGACTTGTTTGCTTATTATTCTTGCGTAGTCTATCATTGAATTCTTTAACATCCTCAAAATGAGGTGTTTTATTTGTATTAGTTAAAGATTTATCATATTCTTCTATTGCACCTTTTAAATAAAGAGTTTCGGCATAAGCGCTCTTCTTTAAATCTCTACCAATAGATAAGGCAGCATCTTTTAAATGCTCACTAATTCTATCTTGAACATATGACTTTAATACAGTTTTTCTTAACTTACTTTCATAAATAGGATTTCTTTCTAACATAGATTCCATAGTATTTGACAAAGAAGCTAGCATAATTACTGATAATGTTTCAAGATCATCATATTTAAATCCTTTTCTTTTTTCAACTGTTCTTAAAGAAAGATTTCTAAAATAAGACATCAAATCAAGATATGGTTCAACAATTTTTTGGGCCAAAACCTTATTATCATGTTCCATATAATTTTTACTTTGTCTAAAATCACTTATCATTTTCTTAGTTCTATTAATATAATCATCATCAGTAATTGAACTATCTATCCATCTAAATAACATAGATACCATAAATAATTCATCAATAGAATCATCATTATTTATGTCATTCATTTTAATTTGTTGATATAAATCATTATATTTATCAAAGATTCCAATTACATCTAATATTTTACTATCATCAAATCTAGTTTCACCTTTTGGAACAGGTACTCCATTAAAAAAATCATCGTTTTGCATAAATTACTCCTTATCTATGTCTATCAACATTATTATTTTCTATTACTACATCATTATTATTATCAATGACATTATCATCAATATTAACATTTATATTAATACGTTCCTGAACTTCAAGATTTTCTCTATAATTTGCAAATTTATCAGCTCTTTCCATTATCTTATCAATATTAATATCAAATACTTGGGTTTCTTCTGGTGATAAATCAGCTTTCATATAATATTCTGTTAGTTCTTGAACACTATCCAAATAAAATTTTTCTATCAGTTTATAACGTTCAATTAATTCTTTTACATCTTCTTTATTAGATGCCGCTTCATGATTTGAATTGTTTAAATTATAAGCTTCATCTAAAGCATTTTCAACTTTTAATATGGGTTCTTGTAAATCCTCTTCTATATCATCTTTATGTTCTAATATAGTAGGGAACTCATAATCAAATATATCTGGTTCTAATAAATCTAATAACCTTTTTTGATTTACAATTGCTAATTGGAATGTAATCTCCGCTTCAATTTCACCCTTTGACATAAAATCTAGTTTTTTAAGATCTGTAAAATACTTTTCATAAGTTTCTTTTAATTCTTTTATATCTGTTTTATTAATTTCTTCAACTCTTTCATTTAAGTTATATTTTAATGAAAGATTATCTTTTTCTATATTAAAATCAATTACTTCTTTTTTAGGTGTAGCACTTATTTCATTAGAGCCTGCCATAAATAATAATACTGCTCTTAAATCTTCTTTTGAAATATCTTTTTGATTTAATTTTTCAGCTAAATTATTAAATTCTTTACCATCATTAATTTCTTTTAACTTAGAAACCATATCTTCTTTAGTAGAAATTTCACTTAAATCTACATTTTTAAATTTAACAATGTTTAAAATTCTATAAAGACTTTTTAATATAAACATTTCTTTTATATAATCTATATTTTTTATATCATTTTTTATAAAATCAAAATCTATAACAAAGCCATAATTTTTAAACTTATCTTTTAAAGTTAAAAGAATATATTCTAAATCTTTTTTATTAGAAATTGCGTCACTAAAATTTATATTATCATTAATTAAATCATCATGAAAATATTTTTCTACAATATCAATTGATTCTTTGAATAAATCAAATGGCAAATTTTGTGATTTAATAAATTCTTCAAATGAAATGTTTGCCTCATTATATTTTATTTGACTAAAATCATAATTTTCTACTGCTTCTTTTTCATTAGTCGCAAGAATAAATTTGTTATAATCACTATCTTTAATATCTATTCCACTAATTATTTTTTGAAGTTTATTATAATCATTATTTTTAAATATTTCTTTTATATCATCAACTATATATTTATAACCTAAAGAAGTTAATATATCACATATTTTTTCTTGTTTTGATATATTTGAAAAATATTCTTCTAGCGATAAATTATAAAATGTTTTAACATTATTATTCATAACGCTTAAAAACAATTTATATAAATTATCTTTATTGAAAGTAGGTTTTACATTTAAAATAAAATCTTGTTTTTTCTTTCTTGATAATAATTTTTCAATTCTTTCTTTGTATTTATAATTAAAATTAATTTTTAATATTTCTTCATAAAAAGATTCATCAAGATCATTTGTCTCTTCCAACAAATCTAATAAATATTCTAATTCTTCATTAGTTAATTTTAGTGAATCACTAGATGAATTAAATGCGTGATGAACATATGAAGAAAGGACACTAGAATTGTCATAAAGTGGATATTTTTTATATATTTCACTTAATGCATAATTGATTTCATCATTAGTATATTCCTTAAAAAAATCAACTAATTCTTTTGGCGATAAAATGCTCAAAGAATTTTTATATGAATTAAAATTTTTATATGAAATTTTATCTTTTATTTCAAGCATTTTTACATCTAAAGCTTGTAGAAAGCTTTGCATAATAATCGCCTCTAATCACTATTAATTATTCTTTACATTCTCTTTTTCTTTCAAAATATTTTCTTGTATATTATCTTTATTTACTACCTTTTCATCTTCTTTTGAAAGCTTCAAATCAACATTTTTAATATCAACAAGGTCCTCTTCTTTATTTTTTATTTCTATAACGTCTGTTGATATTTTATTATCATTAATTTCATTAGATTCTATTTTAAAATCTTCTTCATTGTTGTTTTCATTATTTATATTATCATCATTGTTATTTTCATTTATAATGTTATTATCATCAGATTTCTTTATATTGTTTTCTTCTAATTTAACTCCATTAATTTCAATTTCAATCTCATTATCATCTCTTTCAGACATTCCTGCATTAGGGTTTTCTAGTTTATTTCGTTCTTCATTAATATTTAAGTTAGTGTTTAAATCATCATCTGAAATATTAGATAGTCTTATATTATCAATTCTATTTGAAATTACTTCATTTGTGAATTCTTCTTCTTCATTAAGCACAACAGTTTTATCCATTTTATTTTGAGTATTATCAAGATTATTAACATTTATCATTTCAAAATCAATTTCAGATGCACGTGATATACTTCTTTGTGCTAGAGGTGTGCTATTATATGTTCTCATAGCATTCACATGACTTGTTTCAATATTTTTAGTTTTAATAGTACTAGCTATTTTATTAGGAATTGCAGTAAATAACATTTTTAAAAATTTAAAAATCGCATAAAATATAGCCACTAAAATCTTATACCATTTAAGTCTATTGCGATCTTGCATATTATCAGCATTTTTTTTCTTTTCTTTTTCTTTAGTTTTCTCTAAATCAATTTCTATTATTTGTTTCTTCTCTTGATCAAACTTAAAAGATTTAGGTTGTTTATTTATTATCGCAATAAATTCTCCACTGGCTTTAAATTTTTCATCGCTTATTCTAACCTTATTTCCAATAAGCATTTGTTCTGTCTCAATAACATTACCTTTTTTGTCTAAAATATTACGTTCTATTAAAGTATCAGACAATGCTTTTTTATATTTAGATAAAGCGAAATCTTCTAGCGCTTTTACAAAATCTTCTTTAAATTTTTTTAACTTTTCTTCTTTAGTTTCTTTTGGCATAAAAACCAACTCCTATATAATTACTTATTGTATTTATTATATTACAATTTTATAATCCTTACAAGTTTTAAACAAAGGAGCAAGTACCTACTTAATACTTACTCCTTTAATTTTAAAACCTTTATTTTATTTTTTCAGGCTTATTAAATTGTCTCTTTAGATTTTCAGCTTGCTCTTCATTTAAATCAATGGCATTATTTAATTCATCATTATTATCAATTGATAAATCTAAATCATCTTGCTCATTATCTAAATTAATTTCAATATTTACTCTATCATTAACTACTTCTTTATCATCTTTAGCACGTTTATATGCATCAATTTTTGCGATAGTATTAAGAGCAAAACTCATTCTTCTCTTTGTAATATCTTTTAAGTCACTTTGGTCCATAGCAAATTTCTTATCAAGATATGCTTTAGCTTCAGCTCTTACAAGATTCATTAATTCTTCTTTATTTTCTGGATTTCTTGAAAGTGTTCTTAAATCTTTTTCGAAATCTTTATATTCTCTTGAACAGAAGAATAGGTGATTATCGCTCATTTCACGTACAAGTCTTGTGTTATTTGGATTATCAAAATAAGATATTACATCTCTTGGATTATCTCTATAAGATCTTGGAATAATAGAATCATATGATAATTCATCTACTTTTTCATTATAATATGCTTCCTTATCTTCACTAACTGCCTTTGCATATTCATATGTGTTTGCAGCCTCAGTTAATGTAGTAGTATGACAATCAACATTAGCTAAATTAGGAAGTGCTTCATCAATTAATTTATTAGCATCTTTAGTATAATCGATAATTATAGGCTCATCGCTACCCAATGATTGTGCTTTTTCCATAGCTTCCTTATTAGGTCTATCTTCTGCAAGATGTCTAATACTATTAGCAATTCTAGATTTATTATAAACCTCATTAGTAAGACTTTCACGTTCAATTTGGTCTTTATAATTTGCTAAGAATAAATTCTTATTTGAAACCTTTGAAGCATAATTTCTTCTTGCCTCAACAAGTTTTTGGTTAGGTATATTCTTTTGCTTATTATAATCATCAATTTTTTTATTTATTTCAGCAGCACGACCTTTGGCATATTTATCTCTTTCGTCTTTTGCAATGTTAAGCTTTTCAATTTTTGCTAAAACGTCATTTTTAAACTTTTCTTCATTGTTTAAAGTCTTTTCTTCCTCGTTTAAGATAAATTCTGTCTTTTCTTTAGACTCATTACGATAAGCAACTTTATTATAAGCTTCATAATTATTAGCTTCTATATAATTATCTTTCTCTGCCTTAGCATCGATTATAAGTTTTGAATACTTATCATCAATTTCTTTTAATTTATCATCACGATTAGTAATTAATTCATTACACTTATCCCTAAATTCAAATACTTTATCAGTGAATTCTTTGTGTGTATTACCATATTCCTTTATTCTTCTCTTATAAGCATTTAACTTAGCCTTTGTTTCACTTTGGCTTGCTTTTAATTTTGCAAGTTCTTGTTCTGTACGTAATTTGATACTACCATTTAGTCTAACTTGTCTATCTAATGAATCTAATTTTGGACTAATTTTCTTCATCTCAAGTTCATTATCATTATATCTAGCCTCTAAATTATAATAATCATTTAATTTTTCTTTCTTATAATTGGTTACAGGATCTTTTTTCTTGAAATCTTCAATATCCTTAATATCTTCAGTCACACTATTAATATACTTATCAATAGAATTTGATATAGCGTTTATTGCAGCCTGGTTACCAAATTCACGAGGAACAGCAGCATCAGCGATTGTTTTAATCTCATTTTCTGTGATTGTCTTAGCATATGCATCAACTATATTTTTAATAAGATTTTCACCTTTATAATTATATTCATTATATTTTTCTTTTAATACAAGTTGATTATTTACTTTATCCACATCAGCAAGTGAAAGTATAATAGATGACACTACTACTGGTTTTGCTTGTAATGGATATTTTTCAAATTCATTAACTTCTTCTTTAAGTTTATTTAAAATTTCTTTTAAATCATTATATCCTTTAAGCTCATTTTGTCTCTTTATATATCTATCTCTGTTTGTCTTATCAGCTTTATATTCATTAATATATCTTTGATTTGAAAAATATACTTTTGCGTATGGTTCATCTGCCGCTTTTTCTTCTTCATGACGAGCTTCAATTATACCTAAATCATACTTAGCTTGAATATATTCTTGTTGCATTTCATCATATTTAGCACGATTTTGCATAAATTTCTCATAATCGTTTCTAAGCATATTTGTACTAAATCCAGTACTATTTTTCTCTTCTTCTGATAAACGATTATATGCCGCAACAGCACTAATATATTCTCTTACTTCTGGCTCAAGCTTTTTAATTTTATCTTGTAATGTTACAAGATCTTTTTCATCCTTCTTGTAACTAGATTTAAACATATTTAATTTCTTTTTAAGTTCATTATTTTCGCTTGTTAATTTTTTAGCAAAATTATCTAAAGTAATTTCATCCATAGCTTTTACAGTGGAATCATATTGCTTCATCTTTTCTTTTATTGTCTCATTACTATGCTTTAGTGAACTATATTGACCTTGTAATAAATTTCTTACCTCATTATCTGATGAAAGTTCTTGAACAAGCTTTTCATATTCACTATGCACTGTTCCGCTCTCGTAATCTTTGATTTTAGCGTCAAGATTTTGAAGTTCAGTATTAGTCTTATAAAGGTCATCATAGAAATCTATTTGACTCTTTTCATATTCATTACGCAAAGCTTTAATATTATTTATATCTTCAAGGGCTTTATCAGTAATTTCTTTTATTTCTTTTGCTCTTTCAGCTTCTAAATTAGAAATTGTTTCATCAAATTTAGTCACATTAGCTTTCATTTCATTATATTTATCATCAAATTTCTTTGTTTTTTCTTCGACTACATTTGGATTATTAATTCTATTTCTATAATCTTCTAGTTTTGTTTTTGCGTTAAGTAACTCTTTTGCAGCGTTGTCAAAGTTTTCTGATAAAATATTTATATTTGCTTGTTTTTCTTCATTTAATCTATCAATTTCTTTATCGATATTTTTAATTCTATTTATTTCTTCGATTTCTTGTTTATTTAATTCATCTTTTGCTGGCTCTATTTTTTTATCTAATGCATCAATAATTCTATTAAATAGTGCAGCATAGTTTTCTTTATGTTCTGAGTTATTAAGATAATCGCTTAATATATTTGTAAGTTCTTCCTCTGTTAATGGATTTTCTTCTTTAACATCAAATTCTTTTTGTTCGTTTGTTTTATCATAAACAGCCCAATCAGTCTTTAAATACGCTCTATATAATAAACTATAAAAAGCTTCTCCTAATTCTTTTTGTCTTGCTTTTAAATATTCTTTTTCAAAATCTCTATCATTTTTATAATTCTTTTTACCCATACTTTTTTACCTCACTTATGGAATATTCATAAACTCTCCTTAAACATTATTTTATCACTTTTTATTTAATTATTTAAAAGAATTGCTCAAAAACATTTATTATTAAATAAAATAATATAGAAGCGTTTATTTATTGTTAAATATATAATATATACCAACTTTAATATTCACTTCTTACTTAATAACAAAAAGGAATTATCATTTTATTGACAATTCCTTTAATTTTATCTTTTTTCTAATACTCTCATCTTTGCACTATGAGAACGCAAATTTTCATCAAGTTCATCATCACTTGGAAGTATAGGATGACGTGTTATTAATTCATAAGGCGCTAAATCTTTTATAACAATTGGAAGTCCTTCTGGAATATCAATTGTACTTCTTTCCTTAAAAATAGTTTTACATATTCTATCTTCAAGAGATTGGAATGATATTACAACAGCTCTTCCTTTAGAATTAAGCATATCAAGCGCATCATTTAAAGAATCTTCAAATACTCTTAATTCATCATTAACTGCAATTCTTAACGCTTGAAATACTTGTTTAGCTGGATGACCTTTTTTATTTAAAACTTTAGCTGGTAAAGCTTTTTTTATAATATCTACAAGTTCAAATGTAGTTTTTATTCTTTTCTCTTTTCTTGCTTCTTCAATCTTACGAGCTATTTGTTTAGCAAATGGTTCTTCACCATATCTTGTAAAAATCATGCATAACTCTTGAAAAGAATATTCATTTACAATTATTTCAGCTGTAAGAGGTTTACATTGATCCATACGCATATCAAGTGGAGCGTCATATCTATAAGAGAATCCTCTTTCAGGTATATCTAATTGAAAGCTTGATACTCCAAGGTCATATAATACACCATCAATATGTGTAATACCTTTTTCTTCTAATTCTTTTTTAATATCTTTAAAATTTGATTTTATAATTGTGAAATTAGATGAAATTTGATTAAGACGGTTATATGCTTTTTCTATAGCGTAATCATCTTGATCAAAGGAATAAAGATGACCATTTTTTAATCTTTTTAATATTTCAGATGAATGTCCACCACCACCAAGAGTACAATCAACATAAATGCCATCTTCTTTTATATTCAAGTATGAAATTGCTTCATTTAGTAAAACAGAATAATGTTTATATTCCATAAAATTCCTCCATAAATAGAAAATAGATGCCTGTGCATCTATTTCTAGTAAGTTATTCAGCCTTTGCATCCTTCTTAGGAGCAACAACTAATTTTCCTTTGTAGTATCCACAGTTAGGGCAAACTCTATGAGATAAAGTTAATTCTCCGCAGTTAGGACATACTACCATGTTTGGTGCAGTTAAAGCTTGATGAGATCTTCTCATTCCCTTCTTAGCTTTACTTGTACGACGGAAAGGTACTGCCATTTAAAAACACCTCCATACTATTTTTTAAGCAGATCAGCTAGCGATGCGAATGCAGGGTTAACCTTTTGGCTATCCTCTTCACTATTCTCTACATCATCTGATTCAAATTCTTCACCATCAATTATACTTCTCATTGGTTTCTCACAAAGAATATCTGTAATTACAGCTTCCTTTGTATCAAGCGTTTGATTTTCAATTGGATTGATATCAGATTCAAAATCAGGATTTTGCATATAGATTTCATCACTAACAGCTTCGATTGATTTATTAATATGCTTCATACTAATAGCCGATTCTAATACTAAATCAATATTTATATTCATACGAATTAAATACTTATCAGTATCAAGCAACGTAAATTCATATTTAACATGAGCCTTACTGCAATCTAAAATATCTTCATATCCTATAAGGTCTTCACTTAAATCTAAGTCTTCTTCCACAACATATGGAAATCTTAATTTACGAAGCTGTGCTAACGCAAGACGCATAAAATCACCTCAGCCTATACAATTATATTAAAGATTACAATAAATGTCAACCTAAAATTTTACAACTATGTTATAATTTATGTAGGAGTGATATAGATGAAAATTATAGGTATCATATGTGAATACAATCCACTTCATAATGGACATGTATTACATTTTAATTCTATACCAAAAGAAAATGACGATATTGTTATAGCTGTAATTTCAGGCAATGTTGTTAATAGAGGGGAAATATCTGTTATAAATAAGTTTGATAAAACATCTCTTGCGCTTCTTTTAGGTGTAAACATAGTAATTGAATTGCCTTCTGTATATGCAATTCAATCATCTGATACATTCAGTAAAAGAGCTATTGAAATATTATCCTATATAGGAGTTAGTGATATTTATTTTGGTTCTGAATCTAATGATATCAAAACAATTGATAAATATTATAAATATACTACTACTTCTTTATATAATAATATTCTAAAAAGTTTTATGCAAAATGGTGATAGTTATAAATCAGCTTCCATAAACGCTTTAAATCATGCTGGTTTTTCATCTTTAGGGCCTAATGATATGCTAGGCATTGGATACTATAAGGCAGTATGTGAAAATAACTTTCCTATAGAACTTCATACTATTAAAAGAGAAAGTAATTATGCAAGTCCATTTAATGAAGGTTCTATTACATCAGCTACATCTATAAGGCTTAATCCCACATCCGTTAGTTTTACTTGTCCTAAATATACATATGATTTATATAGTCAAAAAGGATTCATTGATACCACAAAAATTTTTAATTATTTAAAAGTATTAATACTATCTCATAACATGAAAAATATATTCTTAATTGATGAAGGTTTTGAAAACGCAATAACATCAATTTATAAATATGATTCATATGATAAATATTTAGAATCTTTAAATACTAAAAGATATTCTATATCTAAAATATCAAGAATAATGTTATGTATATTATTTAATATTACATGGGATGATATGGACATAATAAATAAAATGCCTATTAGTTTTGTAAGAATATTAGGCTATGATGATTTAGGTCTATCATATATTAAATCTATAAAGAAAGATAAAGTTTTGTATACAAATATCAAGGAAGGATTAAATCCAATTCTTGATATTGAATTAAAAATATCTAAAATCCTAGATTCTATTTATAACCTTAATTTGCTTGAACTTGAACAATCTTCTCCAATCAAAAAAAGCAAGTAGTTTCAAAAAAGATTGACATCTATAATATAGACATCAATCCTTTTTTTATTTTGTGGGTTTAATTTTTTCTAAACTAGCCTAAATTTGAAACTTTATTAGAAATTGTATTTAGAATAGTCGCAATGTTGTCTTTAGTAGTTTTAAATGTTTCAAGGTCTTGTGAATAATTAGAATCTAATTCTGTTTTAGATGAAGCATCTAAATTAAAGCTTACAGTAAGATTATTATCTGATGCCATATCTGATACAAATGAATTATAATTATCACCACTTTGAACAAACATCATTGGTATTTCTACTTCTTTTGCTACATATGTATCATTTGTTGAATCATAGGTATAATAATATCTCTTTCTTAATTCAACATCATACTTTCTTGAAGTCTTTACCTTAAGTTTAGTATTATATGTAGGTGAAAGTAATGTTTGTGAATTGTTTAAATAAACATCAACTGTACTCTTTGAAGATTTATTATCATCTGTCTTATCTAAAACTTTTACTGATGTAAGACCATTTATCTTATTTAAATCCATCCAATAAGTATTGTATGTTCCAGTAACACCCGCAAATGTCATTTGTTCTTGTACTTCATACATTTGAAGTTTACCATTTGATATATCATATATTTCATCAACATATCCATCAAATGCTACCATACCAGAAGCTTTATTACCTACAACTCTTAGGTGATCATCATTAATATAGAATTGGGCTACAGCACTAACTAATGATTCGTCAGCATATGTAGTATTTTCTATTATATTACCTTCAAGTGTTTCATCCTCATTTTTATTAATAGATAAATATGCCTTTCTTGATGCATTATTATCAGATACTGTTGTATTATACTCAGTATACATTACATATTTACTATCAGATATAGAATAATATGTTTTTATTGCATCTCCTACAGAAACATAAATTGTTTTTGTTCCACTCTCTAACTCATTAGTCATTATAATCTTTGGCTTAACAGAACCAAATATTGGTAATGTAATATCTTGTGTAATATTTATAGTAATTTCAAATGTAGTACCATCATATAATAATTTTGCAGAATATCCATTTCCACTATATTCATGATTTATAGAATCACTGTATGAATTATCAATATAAATTTTAGCTGCTGCTGTTGCGGTATTTATTGTAGTTTGTGCAACATTAAATACCTTTGCCATAGAAACACTTTGATTGATGTTTTCTAATACCATTTGCCATTGTTCACCATATGCATTATCAAGGATTGATGATATTAAAGTGTTATTTGTAAAATCATATGAAATATCTGCCTCGCTTACAAGGTTTGATGCATAAGATGGTTGCATAGATGATGGAATATAATTATATGCATTAGTTGTTTCAACTTTTGTTAGTTCATCAAGATATCCCTTACATACGTTAATTATAACTTCTTTAATATGATTTGTACTCTCTTCTATAACGTCTGCTGAAGTTGTTTTTAATTCTTCTAGAGTTGTGCATGCATTTAATTTAGCTATTTCAGCATTTAA
>CAZJAM010000008.1:35034-40353 GCA_964544095.1 uncultured Anaeroplasmataceae bacterium
CACTCTTATTATAAATCTTTTGTGTGGCAGCATTTACCAAAGATGTAATAGTTTCAATTGCTTTATTCTTTAATGTAGTAAATACATAATTTTTTATATTGGTTTCACAATTCTTTATAGCTGATACCATTTCAGTTAATGTTTTTGCGTTATCAAAATCACTAACTAAACCATTATAATATGTAGTAATAGTTGTTTTTATTGTTTCATCAGTTATATAATCATTTACTATTTTATCAAGCACAGTTTTACTAAGTGTGATTGCTGTTGGCTTTAAGTCTTTTTGAGCAAAGTCTTTTATATCTTCTGATACCTTTGTTACAACGTTTTTAGCTACCTCAATATCAGTTATACCATCAATATATGCCTTTTCTTCATTATAAAATGTATTTATTTTTTCAATTATTGAAGTATTAGTAGTTCCTGCTTTTGCGCTTGTAACATCAGTAGTTAATAATGTAGTAGCACTAGCCTTATATTCTACAATCTTTGTTGAATTATCTTCTGATGGTGTTTGTGGAGTAACAGATGTTCCTTCATCGTTGCTATTGTTATCAGATCCTCCACACGATGTTAGACATGCAACACTTGCAATACCTAAAATTCCTAATAAAAATACTCTCTTTTTCATTTCCTTTTTTACCCTCCTGATTTATTCACAAAATAAATATTTTTTATACAGCTTGCACTATAATTTTATATTTATTTTTGAACAATATAATTAATTATATTACCCCCCCCCCCACATTTGTCAACCATGTGTTTTTAATTTTAGTTTCCCCATTTTTTAATTTGCTACATTTTTAAACTCTTTTTCATTATATTAGAACCAAAAAATCCATGATTTTACAGTTATGGATTTCTTCATTTTTAGAGCCTTATTTAATTTTTGGGAAACTCAAATGTGTTTTTAAGCGCATGCCTCAATACAAAAAGCCTAGATTTTAAGTTTACCAAAACTTTTTAATCTAGGTCTTTTTTAATCAAACTTTATTTATATGAGTTTAAACACTATTCTTCTGATATCATATATAATCCTATAGCGGCAATAGTTTTACCATCTTTTATTTTGCCTTCCTTAATCATTTTCTTGACATCTTCAAGAGTATAATATTCAAGTTCTATTATTTCATCTTGGTCAAATGATGTTTTAGTCTTTACAAGATTTTTAGCAAGATATATATCAATTTTTTCATCACAAAATCCAACTGATGAATAAACACTTCCTAAAAATTTAAGATCATCACTATGATATCCTGTTTCCTCTTCTAATTCACGAGAAGCGGTAACAATTGTATCTTCTCCCTTATCTCTTTTTCCTGCAGGGATTTCTAACAATACTTCATCCACTGCATAACGATATTGTTTTTCTATAATCATCTTGCCATCAACAAACGCAATAATTCCTGCAGCTCCTGGATGACGAACTACTTCACGTGACGACTTATTACCATTTGGTACTATAACCTCGTCATGATATATTGTTAAAAATGATCCTTTATAAGCAAGCTCTGTTGATAATCTTTTCTCTTTTAAATCCATATTAAATATCCTCGATTTCTTCATTTTTAATTTCTTGCGCAATTCCATGATGAGACACGGCAAAGCCTATGGAATTATAAAATTTTTCTGCCTCAACTGTTGCGGGTATTACTTTTATATATAGATAATCTTTGTATTTATCTTTAATCATATTAATCATGTTTCTAGCAATCCCTTGTCTTCTATAATTAGGGTCTGTTATTACATAATGAATATATGCAAGCATACCACCATCATCAAGTGCTCGCGCAAGACCTACAAGTCTATCATTATCCCACGCGGTTACAACAGTTTCGCTTTTAAGAAGTGCCTTATATAATCTATTAGGATAATTACCTGATTCCCAATTAATAGATAAAAATAATTGTTGTACTTGTTCTTTATTAAATATCTTATCAAATGTATATGTAATCATTTTACCACCTAAAAATATTATATAATATTTTAATTATTAAAAAAGGCTAAGTTTTAAAACCTAGCCAATTTTTATTACTTATTTGCATTTACAAATAACTCACACATAGTTTTTGCGAATTCTTGATTATCCTTTACTGGAAGTCCTTCAACAATTAGTGCATTGTTAAATAAGAATTCTGCATATTTTTTAATATCTGTTGGATTTTTACTATATGCATTTTCAACCGCTTTAAATACTTCATGATTTGGATTGATTTCTAGTACCTTTTCAGCTTTTGCACCATAAGAATTATTTTGTGCTTCAAGAACTTTCTCCATTTCAATTGATACATTATTCTTAGAAGTTAAGCATACTGCATTATCAGTAAGTCTCTTAGATAATACTACATCTGATACATCATCTTTTAAAGCTTCTTTAATTGCTGAAAGTAAATCTTTTTTCTCTTCTTTAATTTCATCAATCTTTTTAGATTCTTCTTCATCTAGTAAATTTAAATCTCCTGTATTAACTGATTTAAATTTCTTTTCATTATAATCTTGTAATACACTAAATAAGAATTCATCAACTGCTTCAGTACAAATTAAGCAATCGTATCCCTTCTTCTTAAGTTGATCTAGATATGGAAGTGAAATTACACTATCTCTATCCTTACCTGCAGCATAATATATCTCTTTTTGATCTTCTGGCATAGCCTTCACATATTCATCAAGAGTTACATATTTATCTTCTTTTAATGTCTTGAACAATAATAAATCTTTTAATTTATCCTTATTCATTCCATAATCTTCATAACATCCATACTTTAATGACACTCCGTATTCATCATAGAATGTTTCATATTTAGGTCTATCATTCTTTAATGTATTTGCAAGTTCTCCTAGAATCTTCTTTTCAAGGTTAGAAGCAATTTTCTTAAGTGTTCTATCATCTTGAAGCATTTCACGTGAAATATTTAATGATAAATCAGAAGTATCAACAAGACCACGTACAAAACGCAAATAGTCAGGTATTAACTCTTTACACTTATCTAGGATAAATACTCCTTTAGTATATAATTGAAGTCCTCTTTCAAAATCTTGTGAATAAAGATTCATTGGGCTCTTCTTAGGAATAAATAATAGTGAGTTATATGAGATAAGTCCTTCAACATTAAATTGCATTGACATTAATGGAGCTTGCCAATCCATAAATTTCTCTTTATAGAAGTTTTCAAGCATTTCATCTGTAATATCACTCTTATTTTTCTTCCATAATGGTACCATTGAATTTAGAGTTTTAAGTTTCTTTACTTCAACTTGTTTAGGATTTCCCTTATCATCTTTTTCTTCAGTTTCTTCCCATTCAGTAACATATGCCTTAATAGGGTAACGAATATAATCAGAATATTTTACAACAAGTTCTTTAACCTTCCACTCATCTAGATATTCAGAATATTTAACATCATCAGTATCATCTTTTAAATGAATAATGATTGTAGTACCATCCATATCCTTTTGACATTCATCAATTGTGTATGAATCAAGACCTTCAGATCTAAATATATATGCCTTATCTGATTTAGGAGACTTAGTTAATACTTCAACTTCTTTTCCTACGATAAAAGCACTATAGAATCCTACTCCAAATTGACCAATTATATCTACATCAGCTTTATTCTTTTCATCAAGTTTTTCTACAAATTCCTTAGAACCAGACTTTGCAATAGTACCAAGGTTATCCTTTAATTCATCATATGTGAATCCAATACCATTATCTGAAATAGTAATTGTCTTATCATCCTTGTTTGTCATAACCATAATTTCATAATCATTTGGTTTAACTTCTGGATTAGTTAATGTTAAATAATGATGCTTATCAATAGCATCAGATGCATTTGATATTAATTCACGAAGAAATATATCCTTGTTTGTATAAATTGAATTAATCATCAAATCAAGTAATCTCTTAGTTTCTGTTTTAAATTTAATTTCTTCTGCCATAAATTAATCACTCCTTTTTTAAAACACCATTATTATAATATCTATTTTTGGCACTGTCAATACGCAAGTGCCAATAATTTGTAAAAATAAAAGCCCTAAGGGCTCTTATATTACTTTAATACTGATTTAATAAATGAAACGATTTCTTCATTCTTAGCATTTTTAAAGAATAAATCCTTAAATGTATCTCTATCTATAGTCTCAAGTAAGAAGTCTTTATCAATATCCTTTAATATATCTAATAAAGGTCTATATGTAATAGATTTAACACCATCTAAAATCTTCTTGTTTCTTTGTTCAGGGATGACTCTCTCCTTTGGATATCCTCCACCAAATGGAGCTTTAAATAGATTTTCATATACATTTTCAAGATTTAATTCAGCTCCCCATCCAAAACCTTTAGCAAATGGTTGCGCAATAGCATTTCCATCATTAATTTGTCCAAATAAGTAAGCATCACTTGGCTCAACAACATATCCGCAAATAACTCCTGGGAATGAATTTAGTGCAAGTAAAGCACCTTCTCCAGTACCACATCCTGTAACTACAAAGTCTGCAGCTCCTGAATTTATTAAAATAGACGCAAGAAGTCCATTTTGAACATAAGTTAATGGTTTATCCTCTGCATTTTTCATACCGTAATTATCTACAGTGTGTCCATATTTTGTAGCTACCTTATTTAAGGCAGTATAAATTATTTCATTTTTTGCTGCTTGTGAGTTTTCGTTAATTAAAGCAATTCTCATTTTTATTTTTTCTCCTTTAAATTTAAAATATAAACTAATTATAGCATAATTTAAAAAAAATCCAGCACAAATGCTGAATTTCTTTTAAGCTTATTATCTCTTCTCTTTAATACGAGCAGCCTTAGCTGAAAGAGTACGAATATAATTAAGTCTAGCACGACGAACAATACCATGTCTTACAACCTCGATATGATCGATAACTGGTGCGTTAACTGGGAAAGTTCTTTCAACACCAACACCATAAGAATTCTTTCTTACTGTGAATGTAGCTGAAACACCGTGTCCTTGTCTCTTAATTACTAGTCCTTCGAACGCTTGAAGTCTTGTACGGTCACCATCAGCAACCTTAACATAAACTTTAACATTGTCTCCAGGTCTAAATTCTGGAGTATCGTTCTTTACATACTCTGCAGTAATCTCATCGATTAATGCTTGTCCCTTTGCGTTTGCCATAATATCAACTCCTGACTTCCAAAATTCATAGGCTATACCCAGCGGAATAATGTGCTTTGACTAACCTTTATTAATTAGCCTTTACTATATTATCACAAATTAATGTTTAATGCAATAACTTATTTTGAAATTGGCCAAAAGTTCATGCTTCACTTGTTTTATTCTTCGATTAACAGCTTTT
>CAZJAM010000009.1:0-38491 GCA_964544095.1 uncultured Anaeroplasmataceae bacterium
AATAATGGGCTTTGTCAAGAGTTTTGTGTAAAATTTATTTTAAAAATTAGTTATTAAATGAAAAATCAAAAAGAGTAATCACCGACATAAGTGACTACTCTCTTAGTTTTATAAATATATTAAATTATATTATTAAGCATAAAATGGGTTAACATTATAATCGTATGAAAGAGTATATATCTTGTTAGCTTCAAATGTATATTTGCTTAACTCTTCTACAGTATATTCTTTTCCATCCATTGTAATCTTTCCAGTATAATCATCAAACATATCTAATATACTATCAGCAACTGCAGTAGTATCAGAAATATCTAGTGCGTTAACAGTTGCGCTTGTATAATCTTCTTCCTTTAATAGGTCAGCATAATTTTCTGGATATACTAAATGATTATTCCTTAAAACTATAAGATGTGCTTCACCATCTGTTTGCTCATTTAATTTACCATATAATTTTAATCCTTCAGATGTTTGAGGTTGATTAGTATATAAAGTAGTACAAGCCTCATCAATATACCATGTATAACCATCAAAATATGGATTAATAGGATCTCCTATATCATAATTATAAATTGTTTCTAGTAATCCACCTTCAACATAATAGTAAACATCAGCGTTATGATTTTTATTTCCTGTTCCTGAAAAATCATTCTTACCATCTATTATTGAATCAAGGAAAGTAATATTTGATTGATAAGCATAATTACATTCAATTGTTTCTACTTCTTTATAATCTTTTGCGCTATCATCTATATAATCTCTATTTAAAGTATTATTTTTTGAAATTTGTGAGATATATCCGTTTGATACAGAAATTGTTATATCATAATAATAGTCATCAAAACAACTAGAAGCAGTATCAGATACTGTGTATTTTACATTTAATGATGTAACACCTTTATTACTTTCGATAGAACATTCAAATGTTGAAATTGATTTTCCTAAATAAAATGCTGTGTTTTTCGCAATATTCTCTAAATCAGATAGAGATGATGCGCTTGCGCAAATTAAAACTTCTTCAAAGCTATGGAAATCTATATCTACTGTTAATTGTTTATAATATTTATTGTCAACAATTTCATACATTTTTTCTTCTTCATAGTATTCAGTTGTGCGCTTATATGTTCCATTATCATTTTTAACTATATCATAATATGTTTTTTCCACAACCCCATCATTTTTAATATTACCAGTTTCGTCGTAAGGCTCATATTTATAATTATTCAAGAAAGCATATTGTCCATCAGGATAAATCATTTCTTGATAAGTATCTAAGTTATGACTATTTATTATATCCGCATAATAATCTTTTGTATCATCAGTTTCAGTTAAAGTTAGTTCACCATCATAATTAAGGGAAGCAATAGCCGCTTTTTTCCAAGTATCAAATGATGCTTCTTCTTTTTTAGAGAATGATGAAGTTGCTGATTCAGTTTTTAATTTTCCATTTTTAGCACCTACAACAGATACTGATATGATTAAGGCAATAACTATTACACCTAAGGCAATATAACTTATAATAAGTAGTTTCTTTAATCCTAATTTATTATAAATTGTATTCCATGTGTTTTTAAACCATGCCCCTACTTTGTTAGGTTTTTTCTCTTTTATTTCTTCTTTGTTTTCTGTAGTTTGTTCTACATTTTCTTCATTTTTATTTTCATCCATTTTAAACACCTCTCTTATAGATTATCTAAAAGTATTAAGAATACATACCATTTCTTGACTTAAAGAAATCAATATAATATACTTTTCCAGATTCAAAATTATAAGCCTTTAATTCATCAAGAGTATATTCTTTTCCATCCATTATAAGCTTACCAGTATAACCACTAAATTGAGAACTTATTATATTAGCATAATCCATTCCTTCATATGTAGCAATAGATGAGACAGTTTTATAATCTTCTTGTTTGAAACAATTAGGTATTACACTTGTATATTTATATGAAATATTTTGAACAAACATAAAGAATCCATCTCCATTAGATATTTCCTTTGCATATAATTTTAAACCATTACCTGGCACAACAACTTCATCACCACATTTTTGAGTACAAGCTTCATCAGTATACCATTCAAAAGCACCTGTAAGTGGGAATACACCTATTTTTCCACCAATTTCTACAGCTTCTGTGTTATATAAAGCGCCATTAACGTAGTACTCTACATCAGCATCTCTATAAGAAGTCTCGGTTGGTACAGTCTTACCACTAACGATAGAATTAAAGTCTTCTGTTGTTGAACTATAAGCAAATGTATAAGTTTTCTCATATTCTTGTATCATATCAACATCATTTAGATTATCAATATTCACAATAGTTTTTCCATAGATTTTAGTAAGCTTATCATCATTTATTGTATATGATTCAGTTTGATCATAAAATGCATATGAATCATCATACATAATAGTCATTTTATAAGCAAATGTAACAGTAATTCCATCATCATCTTTAGAAATTGTTGTATTCCAATTACTTACATTAACATGTGAAATTGAATAATATGCCATTATATTTGTAGAAACATTTTCTAACTTTTCAGCTTCTGAGGCAATAAATGCTGGTCCATTTGAACTAGTTGTTAAATATAATTCTAAATTACCTTTATATCTATTGTAATATTTATCATCTACAGTATATAGATAACTTGAATCACTAGAATAAAGTTCATATTTACCATTATCATTTTTTATAATAGTATATTCATTAGTATCCTCTTCTTCTTTTGAACCATCAGTATAATAATTTACTTCTTTTATACTATCATCATAAGCATACTGACCATCAGATAGCACTATTTCTTTTTCCTTTCTCTCTGCTGTCTTATAAACAATGCTATCTTTTGTAGATTTAACAATTTGTGTCGCAGTTGCTGTTAATGGTCCAAAATAATCTATACTTGTGTTAATTCCTTTCTTCCACTCAGTAAATAGATCTTCTTCCTTTGAAGAATAGCTTGTAGTAGCGTTACTATTAGATGATTGTTTCTTTAAATCACTATGTTTTGCACCTACAACAGATACTGATATAATTAGGGCAATAACTATTACACCTAAGGCAATATAACTTATAATAAGTAGTTTCTTTAATCCTAGTTTATTATAAATAGTATTCCATGTGTTTTTAAACCATGCCACTACTTTATTAGGTTTTTTCTCACTTGTTTCTTCTTTGTTTTCTCCTTCCTTGTTTTCTGTAGTTTCTTCTACATTCTCTTCTTTTTGTTCGTTGTTTTCTGTAGTTTCTTCTACATTCTCAACATTCTTATTTTCTTCCATTTTTTCACACCTCTCTTTATAATGAAAGATGCATCAAAAATTTAAATGCTTTGAATTTTTATTCATTTAAATAACAATTACTAAAGTTAATTGCTATTTATAACATATTAAATTTTTAACATCGTCTTTCATTGTCTTAATTATATAACAATTTTTTTAAGGCTTCAAGAAATATGCATACAAATATATAGTTTTTTCCAATGTTTACCTTTTGTGTCTTATATAGAGATATATGCAAAAAGCCATTCATAATTTAATATGTATATTATTTTTAAGGAATCTGTGTTAAGGCTATGTTAAGGCTATAATGAATGTGTTGAAAAATTAGAGATGTGAAACATATTTTCTTATTAAAAAATTTTTTTATCATATAAATATAATAATTAATTCTTAATATTAATATAATAATTAATTTTTAATATTAATTAGCTTCACCATAACGAAAACACATGCAATAAAGATCAGCATTAAATTTAACACTGATCTTGATTAGAATTAATATATAGCATAAATATATGTAAAAGAATTATATTTTAACAAATTTAAATAATACACTTTTAAATAGAAATTTTTTATTTCAATGACTTCCTTGTTAAAAATCTTAATATCATCAACTAAAAGTACTTTAGCACATTTAGCACATCTTTTAAATAATAACTCCCACTCAGTTTTATTAAAAAGATTATGTAAATACTGAAAACTTACATATCTATTCATACCATTTATATCAAACAAATTATATTCAACTGAAATTGGCATAAATTCATTCATTGAATCTAAATACTTTAATTCAACAATTGGATTATCATTTTCATCTTTTGAAAAATCCATAAGAAAATCTTGATAAAATGTTTTATTAGACATTAGGATCTCCATAACAATATATGTTTACATAGGTATTACATTTTTTTGCTAATTTAAAAATATCAATAAATTTATTTGCAAGATAAACAAATCTTTCTTCACTTGAATTGTCTCGCAAAATTCTTGTTATTTCTATTGCATTATTTAATTTGTCATTAGGAATATTCTCATCTTCATATAAATCAATAAGAACTTCACATTCAACATTTAAAAAATCTAAATACTTTTTAGTTTCTAAATAAAAATAATCTTCTGCGGAAAACTCAATAATTTTCATATTATTAGTTTCTTCTTCTACACATGCTTCTAATTCTTTTATTCCTTCTTTATTTAATGGAATATAAACTCTCATTATTTTCACCTCTTTTTTATTTTCATTCTAAAATGACTAAGTTCCTCACGACGCTCTTTAGATGTGCCACTTATTTTTCCATTTATTTTCTCATTTAGAACAGAATTTAGATTCTTATCTAAGAAATGTCCCTTATGAGTTTTAGGTATCATTTTATTACCAATTCTAAAATAGCTTCCAGAGTTATCACAATAGATAATATATAAACTATCTGAATCTGTAATTTCAAACTTTTGACCCGTGTTATTATAAATTGGATTTTTAAATAGTTTATCTACAAGATCATCAAGGTCAATAATTTCCCAAGTGTTCTTGTATTTATTCCATCTTTCAACCCCTCTATTTAATGCATCTAAAGCCTTAATATCATTTGCAAGTTTAACTTGCTCGCGATATTTTTCTCTATTATCAAGATACAACGATTTAGCACCCATGGCTCTCACCTCCTTTCAATGATGATTCATCAAAAGGCTTGCTTTTTTTTATACCATGGGTTAGAATAAATTCATAAACAAATCCTTGGTCGGGATTGGTTTTAGTGTACTTACTACCGCAAATAGTAAGTACGCTTTTTTTATTTATGACTTTTCCATAATTATGTCCTTGATATAAATTCAAAGTAAAATTCATTTTTAATCTTTCAAATAGTCGTATGTCACGTTTACCAAAACTTCCATAAATGCATATATTTTGGGGCTTATTTCTAATAATCCAATCTTTAAATTGTAATAAGGAGTATTCTTTAAACAATCCTTTACAACCTAGATTACCAAAAATTAATGTTTGATTTTTAGGATATTCTTCAATAATTGAATTTGTTTTTAGATCGCCAATTCTTGAGTTTATCGCAACCATTACACCTCTAATAGCTATTAAGCAATTATATATTTGATTTATTAAAATACTATGAAGTTGTCTAGGTCTTAGCATATTTATACTAGGACTGATATCCATACCAACTATACCGGCATATTCCTTAAAAATCTCTACATCACTATCAACAGTTTCTAATCTAGGTAATATTCTATTTTCGAATGAATAAAAGCAAATAAGAGATTTCTTACGTTTTTCTTTTGGAATTTCATTTCTAAATTGATATGTTTCAATCAGATCAGGAACTCCATTATATATTTTGTCTACTGGTATTTTTGGTCTACCATTTATAAATTGTATATTATGTTCTTTTAATTCTGTGATTTTTTCATCACACCAATTAATTATCCCCATTGTTTTCACCTCTTTTTTTAATATAATAATTAAATTCCCCTTCACGATACATTTTTTCAATATTATGATTTTTTCTAATATCTTTATTAATCCTATCACACAAGTTGATTACACCATTTTTATCAATAATATAAGCGCAATCAGGTCTTGTAACATCTGTATTAAGTAATGTAACATTATGCGTTGTAACCATAGATTGTAAGTTTTCAAAATTATTTATTATATGCAATACTTTTTTTGCTACCTCATGATGATAATATGCATCAAATTCATCAATAATTAAAAATGTCAATTTTCTAAATTCTAATAGCCAACAATAAAACAGCATTAAAACTCTTGTACCTGATGATGATATATCACTAAAAGGCAGAATCATCCCGTTTTCAAATTTAGCACCAATTACAGTATTTCCACTGCTTAATCTTAGAGGGAATAGTTTATAATCTAATTCCATATCACTAAGGAATTTTTGGAATTCTTCAAGTTTATTATTCTTCAAAATTATATTGTCTAAAGTATCTCCACCTAGTTTATAACCTATATATTGATTTGTTTCCCTTAATGATCTAAAGTATAACATTCCACTAACAAATTTAAATAAATTATAAATAATAGAATTTTCTTCAACTATTGTATTATTATATATATATTTTAAAACTGATAATCTATTAGGAAGGCCATTAGTTTTTAAGTTTTTTGCACCTTTTAATTTTATAAAATTTCTCTCTTCATTTATAAAATCATGTCTTACAACTTCCTCATCGTTAACAAATAATTGCTCAAAAAGTAGTTCTCTTGTATTTTGCTCCTTATATACATATGTAACAATCGTTTTACCAAATGAGAAAACATATTTAAAATCCAATGTTATATCATTATTACCAATATATGAATACATATAAGCTGGTGTAGAATCTTTTTCTACATCAAGCAAATGACAAGTTATATCCATAATAGCAGCGCATAAACTTGTTTTACCAGATGCATTTTTACCATATACAATTGTATTCTTTGATATCTTATTTTTAATTAAATATTTGTAATCACTATACGTTCTAGTTGATGACAAATCCCAAACTATTTTATCTTTAAATCCTTTATAATTTCTAACTTCAAATCTTTTTAACATTTTAAGCACCTCTACATAAAGTATTATATCAAATAACTTAAAAGTGCGCAATACTTCTTTCGTACTTTTTGTGCGTATATTGATATGAATTCAACCGACAATTGGCTATTTTTCTCATTTACCGAAACATTTTGAGCACAGTTGATATGCTTACAAATAAAAGGAGTGAACTCTATATTACTCCTCTACTTTATAGAGTGCACTCCACATTGTTTATAGCTGTATACTCCTTTTATTTTAACCTTTACAAATTTTTTTAAGGATTCAAGAAATATGCATACGAATATATAGTTTTTTTCAATGTTTACCTTTTGTGTCTTAGATAGAGATATATGCAAAAAGCCGCCCATACATCAGCATGAACGACTTTTGTCTTTTTAAACTATATAATAATTAATCTTTCTTAGTTAAATAATATAGATTTTGAGTAATTAATGTATTTTTAGTTAAATTAGCACAATTCTTTTCTTGGCTTGACGCATTAAAGCCATACATAATAATTGCGGTTTTAATTGTTGGATTTTCAGCAATTAATTTAGATACAAAACAATGCATTATATCAGATGATGTAATATCATATGTAGTAGCGTATGATACAATATTTTCTTTTGTAATAGTATCATTACTATTTGTAATTCCTAATTTCTGAAGTTCAGATACAAACAATTTAAGCTCATTATCACTCATTAAATATATATCATTCTTTTTATAATCATAATCACTACTATACTTACTTGTAATAATATCAATTTTACTAGAATTATATGTAAGATCAATTAAATTAGGGAATGAAGCTTTTACTATATTTGATTTAAAGAAATATTCATAAGATGATGAAAGTGTAAACTTTTCAATCTTCATCTCATCATCAAGATTTGTAAATCCAAGTTCTTCTAAAGTCTTAAGTAATATCTTTAAACTTAATGGTTTAATAAAACTAAACTCTTCATTATAATCTGAATATGGAATTACTATATTTTCAATTCCAATAGTTTCGCTTGAAATTTGATTATGTAATAAATATGAATTTACTGTATTATTATCAGCATATAATAATTCTACGATTTCACTTATAGATATTGTTTCTATAATATCTTTTGTTATATCACCATATTTATTATTGAAGTTTAATATAAACTCAAGCTCATTTTTCTTATATATATCAATATATTTACCGTTTTCATATTCTAATGCTGCGTTTGTCTTACTAATGCCTTCATCTACTAATATTGAATCAATATTTGTTGAAATCATAGCTCTTGTAATTGTACAATTAAACACATAATATGATATTGGATTATTCATATAAGTATCATTTAAATTATTTAATGTTATATTTTCTATAGTATTAATAGTATCTAGGTCGATGTTTAATCCGTTTATTGAATAAACTAAATTAGAAAAATCATCATAAGAAATTATTCTTTCACCTATATCACTATCATTTGAAGCGATTAAATTAGAATTCAATACTTCACTTGATACACTTTCATTTTCTTTAAGTGTATCTAATATTTCTTTACTTATATTATATTTAATAACTTTTGAATTATATATAACTTCAATTTTAGTGTTTCCTGTAATAGTATTAGATTCGTTTACAAGATCTTTTAAAGAATTCTTTAAAATATCTTCTGTTATCTCAAACTCATAATCATTATTAGCACAATTTGTAATATCAATAATTGAAGCGTTTATATAATATCCTTCCATGTACCATGCGCTTGATGGTGTGAAATTAGATGTCAACATTTCTTTTGAGGCAAGCATTTGTAATGATGTAGGAATTAAGAATGCACTAAGTTCACTCTTAATATCTTCATCGTTTGATAACATATATGCATATGTTGCGTTGAAGATATCTTTTGCCTTACTATCTTTAAATAAAGTCTCATTATTTTTAAGCATGCGTTTTAGAATTTCTTTTGTTTCAATATTTTCTTCATAAATTAATATAATATTTGTAAGGAATTCTTCTAACACATCTTTCTTAATTAAATTGTTTGAAGTATTTTTAACTCTAGATGGGACAATTAAACCTTTTATTATATCATCTGATTCATTTGTAATTTTATTTGAAATATTATAGTATATTACTTCACTTTCTAAAATTTCTTCTGTATCAGATGTAGTGAAATTTTTAATCTTATTATAAATAGTATTAAATGTTAAAGATTTTAATTCGCCTATTTTTAAATCTAGCTTTTTGATTGCTTTCACAATTAATTTTATCTCAGAACTGCTTCCACTAATTGATGTATATCTTAATCCTTCTGGTATAACAAGATTTCCACTTATATTATCATTATTATAGAATTGATTTGATATAGATCCTTCAATAACATATGAATCTAGAAGTGTATCAATTCTTCCATCTGTTATATAAGTATCAATAATACTATAATCATCCGATCCATTTATAAATGGATATAGAAGTTCAAATATATTTGAAGCATTACTTAATATCTTATAAGTTTCATCACTATCTAAGATATAAATTGTATTCCCTTTTGAATCAACATCAAATATTCCATCATCAAAATAAATATAATCACTTGCGTTATCATAAAGAACTGATGTGAATATAGCTCTTACCAAATTAGAATTCTTACATTCTTCTATAACATAATCATCAAAAACAGTTTCTAAAGCTGTTTTATATGTTTCATATGTTTCACTTGATAGTTTATTATCCATCATATAATTTAATAATTCTTTATTATCTTTACTACTTATTATATGATCTAATATTTTAAGAGTAGATTTAACATCTATAGTATCAGGACAACTAAATGTCTTGAAGTTATTATTTAAGTTGTCAGCTATAATAGTTTTTACTTTACTTGAATTTAGTAAAACTTCTAAAACATTTGAATTTGTTAACTCATTCATACATATTGTATAATCATCTATAACTTCATCATCTGTTAAACTAAACATTAAATCAAGTGCGTCAGTACTATTAAAGTCAACATCCTTTAATTTATTATTATAAATGTTTATTGCAGATGGTACAACTGTGGCTAAAGATTTAATCTCATCAGTCCATACCACATTATCATATTTTTCACTAAATATAGTATCTGATACATTTGTGTCTTTTGAATCTAGATATCTATTACATACATATGCGTATGCGCGTCTTAAACTCTTATTAACATTTTCTTTAGAATTATTAAACAATGAAAGGCTTGGTAATCTTTCTGATAGTCTAGTTACAAAATCTAGGTAGAATTCAGTATCACTTAACTTTGTATTATAATAACCATTTATAAAATCAAAGAAGCCTGCAAGTATTGTATCAAGGTCACTTACTGCTATTAAATCAGAAAACTTAATTGTTACTTTATTTGAATCATCAATTGTTTCATATTCTGATGTATAACCTTCTTTAAATAATACACTTAAACCATCTACTAATTCTTCGTTATCTTCAAATAGGACATCAATATTTGCGACTATTGAATTTATTAATGATAATGATAATTCAAAAAGATATGAATTTTTATCTAGAGATTTAAATATAAGTTTAAATTCTTCTTGGAAGCTTTGATCTTTAAATGTATTTGTAAGACAATCCATAATCTTAGTTTGGTCATTATCATTTATGGCAGTATAAAAGTCATCAGATACATATTCTATAATTAGATTACATGAAGAATCTATAAACTTTCTATATTTAAGAAGGTCTGTGTAGAAATAAATGTTTTCATTTACACCATCACTATTTGTTATTGCGCCTTCAAAAACAACGTCAGTTAAAAATAGGTAATAAGGAACATCATTAGGGTCTTTAACTGAATTTAAAACTTTATAAATTCCACTATTTCCATATTGTTTTATTTCATTAAATAAAGTTTTTTCTTCATCATAACCTTCTATATTTTCAACCACATCATCTGATACACTATCATGAGACAGTATTAAATAAAGAGGTGCACCAATAATAGATAGGAATATTAAGCTTCCTACAAAGCCTCTAAAAGCTCCTATAAAACCACCAGATAGTCTATGCATATTATATACATGTTCTTCTTTAAATTTTTCAAATCTCTTATTATGTTTTTTTCTAACTCTTTTTGTATCAAAGAATATTTTATACAAAACATATAAAATAGATGTGATTAATATATATATAACATATAAAACACATGCAAGCGCTACTCTTAACACAGCTTGTGCTAAGGCAGTAACATACTCTCCACTATCAATTATTATATCTGAAATATTAACATCATTATTTTTTAGCCAATATTCAATTAATATGTCAGTAAACTTTACTCTTTCATGACTTACTTCAAGTGTGTTTTGAAGATAATATTCCCCTTTTATGTTATTAATAATTTCTACAACCTTTTCATTAAAGAATTCTTTATTAGATAACACAAAATAAAGTATTACTACAACCACAAACGCAATTATAGAGTTTAATAGAAGGAAACCACTTTTTCTAAGTCCTCTATGTAGTCCAATTAAGAAAGAAATTGTAATAGTTAAGACAAACAAAAGTGTTGGAATGTATTTAATTATAAACGGTAAATATTTATTTATTGTGTTTAGTGTAATAAATATCATTTACACCACTCCTTCTCTTTTTATGACATGTAATATATATAACTTATATTAGAATAATTTGAAGAATTAAAATCACTACTATTTAATACATATAGAACTCTTATAGATATATTATCAAAATAATATGCTGAATAAGTCGTTTTATATATTCTTAGGGTATCTATACTAATGCTTTCATGATTTATATCAAATATAGATTCAAATGTCCCATATGTATCTTTAATTTCAATATACGATGGACGCGCATCATTTAACGCATTATTAGCAAGTGTTGCGTTTTCAAGATATATTTTACTAAGATTACTACATCCTGAAAATGCATAGGATGAAACATATGTACAATTTATTGCCTCAAATGTTTCAATGTTAGTATTTGCGAATGCGTATTTACCAATTTCCGTAATATAATCTGTATTAACAATTTGTGTTAAATTAGATCCTTTAAATGCCGAGTCATATATTACAGCCTTTGAATTCAATGTTAAAGTCTTTATTTTAGAATTTAGGAAAGCTTCTTTCCCAATTCCTGCGACACTATAAGTATTATTTTCATTTTTAGTATTTATTGTTATAGTCTCTGGAATATTAAATGAAGTTTTGTCATCATAGACATCTACTACATAACATTTATCTGATATTATTTCATATTCTAATCCATTTAATTTATAGTATGTTGAATATTTATCAGAATAAAAATATAGGTTTACGGCAATAAGCACAAAAGATATTAATAAAACCAGAGAAAAAATCAACTTTAATAATTTAGGACTTTTTGTATTAAATATATTTCTATATTTAAATACATTATATGATTTTTCTTTCCTATCTTTTCCTTTTACCTTTTTTTCTTCCTCTTTATTATCTTTATCAACATTTGGATTATTATCTTTTGTTATATAGTTATTATTTACAAGTCTACCTTTTAAGAAGCTTGAGTTTTCAAATTTTGCCTCAACTAGCAAAACTTTAATAGATTCACAAGATGCTGTGACACTAAGTTTTTCTAAGGGGACAAATTCAGTGTTTCCATTAATTTTTGTAGGAGGCGTAACTACAAATACATCTCTTTCTACTAAAGAATCAGATGAGTCATAACATGATACTTCATATTTAAAACTTATTAATTTTTGATTTAAATTATTATTAAATTTAAAAATAATATATTTTTGGTTGTCCTCAATAGAAATAATATAACTTAGTAAGGAAATTGGATAATCAGTCGTTTCAATATAATCAAATTTTAATATTTTAATAGAACTCATAATATACCTTCTCTCCTAGTTTATTAGCCTTTGAAGCTTTATTAAATAGATAAGCACTTACAATAAGATATATTATAGTAATCGCAAGTAATCCAAGCATTAATATAGTACACATAGATGAAGTAAAATATGTATGTGTTAAATCTTTTAAGTATATTCTTGTGGCTATGTATAAAACTATATATAAGAAACTAAATAGGGAAATTGATGAGAATAGTTGTTCAAGCATAAATTGTTTTAGTGTCTTTGGCACCATATAGCCTGGATTTACTAGTTCATCTTCACAACCATTAACTATTATATTTACATATGCTGTCTTATTTTTTAATACAAGTATTCTAGAATTAGTTGATGTGTTTTTATCATAAACTTTAATTAAACCAATTATCTTTTTATCCTTATTGAATAAGGCAATATAATATGAAATATATTTATATGATTTATTATAATTTAGAATAATTGATTTTTCATATGAAGAATCTCTTATAACATATCTTGGAATATAATTTGAATCAACAGAGGATACTAAATAATATGAATTATTAGATCCATTTTCTCTAACTTCTTTAAATTTAAAATCTTCACTAAATGCTCTATAGAATTTTCTATGTTTATAATTAAGGATCTTTTTAATTATTATGCCACAAAGTAGCATAATACATGAAATTACTAAAATTAAATTAAATAATATCATATTACTCATCTCCTTTATTATCGTTTTCTTCTATATTATTACTCTCTTCAAATTCTTTAGAATTAATCTTTAAATCTTCATTTTTTAATTCTTCTATATGTCTTTCTATATCACTAATTTTGGCTTCTTCTATCTCAGTTCTGTTTTCAACAACTATTGAATCCATCTTTGTTGTATCTTTTTTAGTCTTCATATTGTTAAATAAATCACCAATATTATTAACAGTTGTGTTAAAAATTGCTTCATTAAAGTTATCAATATCATCCATATCATCATAAGATAGAATATCTTTTCTTATCATAAAGCGTAAGACTTCATGTCTTAAGGAAAGTATTGGTATAAATAGTAGGTAGATAACTGAAAGAATACAACCTATTAAGAATAAGAATTCATATCCACTCTTTTGGCTTAGAATAAATGGTATTGAAATTATTCCTATAAGCACAATCTTAATTAGATATTCAATTAGGTATGAATATACTACATTTTTTGAACTTCTTAAATTCATTCGTTTAAAGGCAAGTTTTGATGCCGTAATATATGATATATCTTCTTTTTCTTCTATTATAAGCTCAACTGGAATATATATAATCATTAAATGTATGAAATATACTATTAAAGCGATAATGGAAGGAATAAGCGCAATAATATAGACTATTTTATTAGATACGATAAAATCAATTGAATATGAAATTCCAAATAAGATTAGAATAACAAATCCGATTATAAGAAATATCGCAAATTTTAGGAAGAATGTAAACATTGCCGCTAAAATCAAGTTTAATAATCTTTTATGATTTGATAAATCTTTATAAGAGTCTATTACTCTTATACTTTTATCATTTTTTGTAATATTATGAAGGCATTTATAATAGCCTTCCTTAATGAATGAATTCGCAATGATTAAAGGTGAAGATATTAATAATAGTATTCTATATAGATAATATCTAAAGAAATTTCTTTCATTTTTTAAAATACCCTTACAATATTCCTTTGCTTCATCATTATATTTTTTAAATTGTTTTTGTTTCATTTCTATCACCTGCAATCATTATTTTATTTCCAAAGTACCATATGTGTATTTAATTTGGTATATATTTGAAACATTATTACCATCACTATCATAAATCACAATAGTTAATATATTCTTTGCGCTACCTACTGCACTTATTGTTTTATAATCACTTACAACAATATAGTCTAAGTCTCTTAAAGAACCACTTGTTATACTATAAGTTTTAGAATATAAGGCACTACCATCATAATCTTTTGAAGCACTTGATGTTTCAATTGTTATTTTAATTCTATTAATTTTTAATAGAGTAGCTTTAAGCTTATAGTATTCAGAAACGTCTTTGCCAGCACTATCTACTACTATTGCGCCACTATAATATCCAGGATCTACTTCTGATACATATTTAATTGTATGACCCTTTAGTAAATTAGATGTATCATATGTGCCGTCTTCAAGCGAATGTGATTCTCCATCATATGTAACTTCAACACCAGACTTTAATACATTAACATTACGCAAAGTTATCTGTAGTTTTGCCATATATGAATAAGTATTAGAGAAAGTGCTTGATAAGTTTAATAAATTAAAATTACTTGTAACATCTAAATTATTAAATATTATTTTAAATCCTGTAAGAGTTGCATAGTAAAGACCTATTTCAGAGTTTTCTAGATTTGAATAGAATGTAATAGTATAATCACTTAAAACATCATCTAAATCCTTTATATCATATTTCTTTATTAATGTCGCATCTGTTATGGCAGTACCAACTATATTACTACTTAAGCTCTGAGTTGTACCATTATATTCAAACTTTGTAGTTTGAATTTTATATAGGAGGTTAATTGCTGTTATCTCATATGTTAAATCATAACTTAAACTAATATTATTATCTAGAAGTTCTTGATATGTTATATAAAGACTATCACTACATATTACTTTAATAGACTGATAATCTATTACAATATCATAAACACCTACATCAATAGGGTCTAATACCCTCTCATTATCTTTTAAGAAATATGAGATATCTGCGCTAAATGTTTGTGGGTTAAATACCGAGTCGCATGTAACTATACCATTAATTTCTGTTAAATTGCTTGATAATCCATTATATGAAACTTCTTGATTATATTTAAAGCTATAAGAATCTGAATAACTCATAGTACCATATTCATATGTGATTACATAGTTATTCATAAGACTAATAGAATCGCTATCAAGAATAGTTAATACTTTACTGTTTGTAATAGAATTAGTTAATAATTTATTACCATTTGAGTCATATGCAGCCAGATATGCACTATCAATATCTGCACTACCTTCAACTAAATCTATTGTTGTCTTATCTAAAGATTTGTCATATGTTGCGATATCTTTCTTATTAGTTACATCATAAACACTAAATTCATTATCGTATTTATCTTCTCCATCCCATATATAGATACGATCGGTGGTTGTAAGTTTTAATTCTAACTTATTTACAACTATAACGGATGTATTAGTATTATAAGTTATATCATAATTGTTTGTAACATCTAGACTGTTATAAGTAAATTTAATACCAGCTAGTGTAAAATAATATGTATTCGCATCTTTTATGTATGAATAATTTATTTCATCACTATCTTTTATTGTATAAAATTCTAATACTATTTCATCAGAATTTGAATATGTGTTTCCATCTTCATCTTTTATCTCAATAAGTTTTGTTAAATCATATTTTGTACCATTATAGTTAAATTCTAAAGACGAGATTGTATCTATTGTTATAACCTTTTTTGAAACAGTTATATAGCTATTAAATACATATTCTACATCAAAGTTATATGTAACATCTGTGCTATTTAATTTTATCTCTATTTCAAATTCATCTAAAATAGATCCAACATAATTTATTGTGCTTTCATTTGTTTTAGAAATTACAAATAAATTATTATTATATGTTAAGTTTTCTGTGTTAGATTTGGCTTCATATGAATTATTATCAAAATCATATTTAAATCCAACTGACGAATATATATGTGAGGCACCATCATATGTGAAGTCTCCACCAATAGAATATATAGTTATATTATTTTTGTTTATAGTGATACTACCATTTATAAGTGTAATGTTATAACAACTATCTACCAAAACACTATTGTTATAAATTAAGTAATCTATAGTGTTTTCATAAACTCCTGCGTCACTATAACTAGGATATGAATTTATAACTATATTATCAGTTGAGGCAAGACCTTCACTTGTAAAATCCACTACATTATGCATACTTCCATCATATGTAAATGTGTCACTTGATGAAGTTATAGTTATATCTTTTTTAGTAATTTCATAAGTTAAGGTAGTAGTCGCATTATAATCACTTACATAAGAAATTCCTGTAACACTATCAAGAGTTATATTAATAGTATATGTTCCTACTAAATAATAAGAGAAATCATCACTAAACTCTAATATGTCATCATCTAAATTACCAGTAGTTCTGATAGTATATGTAAGCTTATCTATAACTCCATTATAAACCTTACTATTACCCTCATTTATTGTAGCTTCTACTACTACATCTCTTACTTCAATTTTCGCAATTGTTTTAGAAGTTTCATCAAATGAATAATTATAATTATCTTCAAATGAGACACTTGAATTAATATACTCTAAAGTAAGGGATGTTGCGGTATAAGTTCCTACATGTAAAATCTTTGTATCTTCATCATTATTTATAAGAATAGATTTTAAATAATAATTATCACTATCACGCTCTAAAATATTTGTACAATATGGTTTTAATTCAGAGGTTTCAATTTCTATTCCATCATATGTTTTATCAATTTCAATGAATCCTACTAAAATATTTCTTTTAGATATTATTAGCTTTGAATCATTTTCTATACTAAATTCTATTGAATCATTATTTAATAATTTAGAATTATAATATAGTTTATATGAAGATAGATTTGAACGCAAAATATCATATTCTCCTGCGTTTAATAAACTATAATCAAGAGTATCTGATACCATAAACTCTAATTCACCTGTAACAGTGTTATTTTGATCATTATAAGTATATGTTATGCCCGAGTTTATATCAACACTTGCGCCATATATCATATTATAACTTTCTGGTAGGGTTGCTTTAATAGATAATATATCTATTGTAAGTGTTGCCTCGCTTGATGTTATAAAATTATGATTTGAAAGTATTAGATTGTCCCCATCTACACTATCAATATAAATAATATATTCTCCTACTTCTATAGGGATTGTAATAACTCCGTTTAACTTATATAAAATATTTATTGTAAGAAGACTATTATAATCTATAGAAGCTAAGGCGTTATTATACTCAACATTGCCATATACAAATTCTAATCCATCATATTTCTTTTCTTGATTTGATAAAATAATTTCAACATCTCGTTTTGTTATTGTATATGTGTTAGTAGAATATTCAATATTATAATTAGATGTTATATCTATGCCCTCACTATCATAAAGTTTCGCACTACTTAAGCTAAAGCTATAACTTCCAACGTTTATTGCCTCTATTCCATTATATGTTATTGCGCCTTCATCTAGTGATGTAGGTAGGGCAGTTAAATCTTCTATGGAATTTAAATCTTTAAATGTATATGCGCCATCGTATACATTATCTTCAAAATTATTATATGCCTTACTTTGATTCTCTAAATTTACTAAAATATCTCTTTTTAGAATAGTAAGAGTTGAATCTTGGAATGTTATATTAAAGTTAGGATTATCTATGTAACTAGATACTTTTATAGTATATGTTCCCACATCTTTTGGATCTTTTATTTCATCATTTAAATAGAATTCGTAACTATTAATTGTAATAGTTGAAGAATCCATAAATGAATTAGTGAAATATTCATTTAAAATACTATCATATGTTTTATATGTGTATGTAAAGTCTATTTGAACCCTTGTGTTATAAACACGGTCTTCAATAGGATCTAATATAACTTCTGCATCCCTCTTATTAACAGTATATGTAGCAGTAGTATCATATGATACATTGTAGTTATCACTTTCACTTATACTATTTATTTTTATATTATAAGTTCCTGCATTTATTATATCATTTCCATTAACTTCTATAACTTCTAAAACTATAATATTAGACTTATCTAATTCTTCTAGTCTTTCTTCAATTTCTATAGACAAAGTGTACTCCCATGTATTATCTAGTGACTTAACACTCGCATCATATAAAGATGATTGGTCAAGTGGCTTTATAGAAATTTCACGTCTTAAAATAGTGCATTCTACCACTTCATCTAAGATTTCAACTGTTATATTATCACCAAATGAAATAGAATTTAGGGTAATTTCATAAGTACCTGCGTTTATAAGCTCTATATCACCTATATCCATACTTATAAGCGTATCAGGATATCCTGTAGTGCCTATTCTTTCTACAGTGTCTTCCATATCTTTTACGATTTTATAATTGATATCAGATAGATGATTTAGCCCATCATAATATATATTATTAAATCCTTCTAGTGTAACAGTTAATTTTCTTGGTGTGATTTCAAGAACTCCATAATCTTCAGGGTTTCGTGGTGGCCATACGTTAGTTGAATAATATTCGAATATAAAGTTACTAGAACTATTATAAGATACATTTTTTATATAAATATAATATGTTCCAACATTAAGAGGATTGCTTGAATAACCAACTGTAATTGTAGGTTTAGTGCCATCAATTAATACGCTATCTCTTATTTCACCATCAGATTCTATTGCCATAAATTTAGCTGTATCATAAACGTATACATTACCATCATATACAGATGATGCATTATAGGCTTGAATAGTATATCGACGTCTTAAAATTTTAAATGTTGATGTTTCATATGTAATATTATAATTATCTAATTTATCACTAGATAGTTCTGTGATTTTAATATTATAATCATATGTTCCACTATTTATAAATTCATAATCTCCATCTATTTCGTATGTGGCAGTTGAATCTATAAACTCGTTATCTGATACATACTCTATTTCACCAACTTCAGGAGAATGTGTATCACCATCATAAGTTACACTTTGATCTTTCGCTTTAACTGTAACGTCTCGTTTTAAAATAGCATAATGTCCTGTACTTAAAGTGATGTTATAATCATTTAAGTCATTTTCATTACTACTTACTAAAGAATCAATAACTATTGTATAAGTATTCGCATCTATTACTGAATCATAAGATATGCCATATAGTTCAAAATGAGTATGAAGCGTAAATGTTTGATTACCAGGAAGCTCTGATATTACGGTATTATCATAATCATAAATTACATAAGCACTTGAATCTAATGTTTTATATGTCTTATCATATGTAACAGTTATACACTCGGGCGCTATAGTAATATCTCTTTTTATTACACTAAGTGTTCCTACACTAAGATTTATAATGTAATCAAGTGAATAATCTATAACTGTGTTTGTAAGATTAGAAATTCGCTCAATACTTAAAACATTTATTTGGTAGCTACCAACCTCTAATGCCAAAGCGCTTTCTTCGTCATAATTTGTAGTAATATTTATTGTATCATTTTGTGCTACACCTTCACTTCCGTCACTTAAAAGAGTAGCGGTATAGTTATTATATGTGGCAAGTGGAATATAATAATTTTGAGTACAATCATCTGGCTTTATAGATATCTCTCTTTTATTTATAGTAATAGTTGCCTCAGATACTATAAAGTTATAATTTGATTTTATAGAATCATTTCCACCACTTGTAAATATAATATCTTCTTCTTCGAAATATTTCTTATAAGTTCCAGCACCTCTTAGCTCATCAGTGGACGATGTAGTCTGTGGTGTTGTTTTTATATTTAAGCTAACCAAATCATTATTAAATAGACTATTTGAAAGAGTGTACGAAGAGTCTGGTGTATGTAGAAGGCTATCATATGTATATTCTTCATCCTCTATAGAAATACTTACATCATATGGGTTTATAACAAATTCTTTAGATTCATCATTTGATGTAATAATATAATTATCGCTTAAACAACTAATCGAATTGATTATTAAATTATAAGTACCAGCATTCTTTATTTCTTTATTATCTTTATCTATAATTTCTACACTGCATGTATCATCATTTATAAATGATCCCTCTACTACATAATAACTATTGTTTGGTACTTCATAAACCTCACCATTATATGTAATATTTGGAATATAGGAAATTCCAACTATTACATTTCTTTTTAAAATAGTATATGTTCCAGCTATTAATTTGATATTATAATTTGATTCTTTTATCTTATCATCATTTGTAAATGAATATTCTAATATATTAATAGTGTATTCACCACTATTTAATATATCTATTGAATCATAATCAGTTTTTGTAATTTTAATATTATTCTTTATTCTCTCGTCTGATACACTAAATGAATCCTTTAATACTTCCTGAATGTTTCCATCATATGTTTTACTTAAATTATTAAGTGAAATCTCTACATCTTTCTTTAAGACTTCAAGAGTTGCAGTGGCATATGATATATCATAGTTAGATAGATAAATAGAATCTGATTCATATGAATCAATTACTATATTATAAATTCCTACATCATATACATCTTTTGCACTTCCATCTTGTTCAAAATGTACATTAAGTTTTAAATCAATATTATCATACATTACCCCTTCTTTAACTTGATAAGAAAGGTTATATGTATAATTTCCATAATCAAAATTACAAGTATTAGGTATAGGGGCGATTGTAATATTCGCTTTTAATATCTCAAATGTATTATTCTCGTATTTAACATTATAGTTTGGCATATCCTCTGAAATGCTTATAATCTTTGCCTCATATGTACCCACATATTTTGCCTGAGAATATAGTGCATTAGAATATGCTACTTCTATATAATTTAAGTCATCACCATCTACAATGCTTCCTTCTACTACATCATAGTTATGATAGAAGGTAGTATAGTTATGAGCTTCTCCATTATAATAAACACTATTTTCATCAAGAGGCTTTATTGTAATATCTCTTTTTAATACTTCAAGTGTTCCATAACTATATGTAATATTATAATTATTAGATTTTGTGCCATCACCTAAAACCACGTAAGCTGCGATTTTATTTTCGTATGTACCTACATTTTTTACAGAAGCACAATCTGATATTATAATTTCATCATCACCAACTAGACTAACTTCTTCAATTTCTCCACATGAAAATTGTAATCCATCATATGTCTTACTTGCGTCTTTTGATTTTATTAATATATCTTTTTGTAATACTTCAAGTGTTCCATAACTATATGTAATGTTATAACAATCACTTCTATCGTTATTATTAGAATCAACTATTTTTATACCAACTACATTATCTACCCTAGAAGCATTTGTGATCTTAGTATCTGATATAACAGCGTAAGAATCACCTTCAGCTAAAGTATTATTTAATGTTATATCATCACATGAAAGAGACACACCATCATATACTTTACTAGCGTCTTTTGTTTCAACATTTAAATCTCTTTTAGTAATTTCAAATGTTTTAGATACTGTAGTAATGTTATAGTTAGGGTTTACGTTACTTCCATTAATATATACAGTTTTTATTACAGCTTCATAAGAACCAACTTCTATAGCGTCTGATACTTCTTCACCATTACTATTTTTTATAGTTGTTTCAACGCTTATAATATCATTAAATCCAGCTTCTTTATTATAAAGAATTATATATTTATTTTTATCTTCGATTCCTTTACCATCATATACTTTATCGCCTATATTTGGCTCTAGTGTTAAAGAAAGTTCACTAAAAGTAACCTCACATCCATCTGATGCGTTAGATGTAATGTTATAACATGAAGTTACATCTATACCATCAGTATTTAAAATTTCTATTTTAGCCATCTTCATATTAGCCATTGTGCTAGTAGATGTAATATCATCAAAAGTATAAGTTATACTAGTTATTGTATCTCCATTTAAAAGGCCTGTAGATGACGCTTTAGGGTATGATCCATAAACTACTACCTTATCCTCTACATTAATAGTTAAATCAGCTTTTGTTATTTCAAATGAGCTCTTTGCCGCAACTTTATCGCCAAAAAGGCCTTTTGAAATTGCACGAACCTCATAGTCTCCCACAAGTAATGGTTTATCTGTAGTCCAGTTAGAATCTTCAAACTTATATTCATACCTTAAAACCTTACTCATTTTAACATCGCATGATGGTTCTATTTCCTCACCATAAACATAAGAAGAGTTGATTTCTATGCCACCTTCAGCTTTACCTTTAATTGAGTTAATTGAAATAAGAGTGATAACAACTACAACTAAAATACCAAGTAATGGCCATCTTACAATATTAAAAATGTTTTTTAGTTTTTTAGCTTTTATCATTTTATTCTTATAATCATTATATAGCATAGGAATCACCTCCTTTATTTTAGTTACTTACATTTATAGTGCCTGCGTTAATTACTACATTTAAGTTTTGTGGAGTTTCAACTAGATATGCACTATATTGATAAGTTCCTGCAGTTGTAAATTCATCATTTACTATATCTAATTGAAGCATACTTATTACTTCATAAATATCATCAACATCTTTATTAGATACCATAACATTTGATGTAGTTATTGTAATATCATCTTTAGTACTTCCAACTGTCAAATTAAATGTTGGAAGAGTAATTGTTACTAATAATTTTTCAATATTAATTATTCCATAGGTAATATCAAATGAATAACTACTAAGCACACCTTTGGTATCATTGATTTTTATTTCATTTTGATATATTCCGGCATTTACAAAACTACTATTTGTAAATGTTATATAAGATGAGATCTTATTTTTAATAGTATTATTAGTATCACCATCAATAGTATAACTTTTAGCCTCACTTATATAGTCTTCTCCACTATATGTTTTATTTAATGAGGCAGTAGTGATATGAACATCCTTCTTTTCTACATTGATAGTTCCATATGTAATATCAAAATTATAATTTTTAAGGTCATCGTTAGCTGTATCTATTGTAACCTCATTAATATATATTCCTGCTTCTACTATTTTTGAAAGACTATATGTAATATGTGAGTCTACCTTAGTAGTTATAGAAGAATCAGATGTTGTATAATTTTTAGCATCACTTATATAATCTTCTCCACTATATGTTTTATTTAAAGAAGCGGTAGTAATATCTACATCTTTCTTTTCTATATTAATAGTTCCATAGGTAATATTAAAATTATAATTTTTAAGGTCATCGTTAGCTGTATCTATTGTAACTATATTGTTATAAACTCCTGCGTCAAGCAATGTAGTATTAGAATATGTTATATGTGATGTAACCTTATCTTTTATAGTCTCATCTGATATTGTAAAGTCTTGTGCTTCAGTAATATAATCTTCTCCACTATATGTTTTATTTAGGGAGGCAGTAGTTATTTCTACATCCTTCTTTTCTACATTAATAGTTCCATAGCTTATATTAAATGAATAATTCTTAGTAATATCATTTTCTGGTATATACATTACATTTTTATAACTTCCCGCATCAATTATAGTTTCTAACTTATATTGTGCGTATAGTTTTACAGTATCTATTACACCATCATCACTTATACTAAAATCTTTTGCCTCACTCAAATAGTCTTCTCCACTATATGTTTTATCAAGGGAGGTTGTAGTAATTGATACATTTTTCTTTAAAATAGTTAAAACTCCAACATTATTAAAAATAACATTATAGTAAGATGATACATCATTACCCGCACTATCTAAGATTTCTATGTCTTTAGAAGTTAATTCATTCACAACACCACCATCTTCATAATCAGTAATTGTTGTGTAGTTAGTAAAGTTAATTGTATCCCCTTCATAAAGAGTATTATATACAAAATCAGTATTATATAGAGGTGTACCATCATATGTCTTAGAAGCGCTCTTTGTAGTAATTACAAGAGGTGCTTTTTTAAGTTTTACATATGAATTAAATGATAATTCATAGTTATCAGTTACATCAAATCCTTGTGTATCTAATATTCTACATCCTATATCTAAATTATCTTGGGTTCTTTCTATTTTAGATATTGCGTATGGTATAATACGCTCATTTAAATTTATGTCTCCTTCTACTATATTAAATAAATTACAATTGGCTAGATTTTCATCTATACTAATTTCTTTAGAAGGCTCTAAAACCAATTTCTTTTTATTGATTTTAATAGTTCCAGCGATTACTTTTAAATTGTAATTAGCGGTAACATTTACATTATCTTCTGAATAAATAGTAACATCGGCATCAGCTTTGCCCTCACCTACATATGTTTGAGATGTATTATAATTAATATCAATGTAGTCCCCTTTAGATAGGCTACCTTTTTCTATTGTATAAGAATTAGCGTAAATAGGTGAACCAGTGTATGTTTCTTCAACGGAAGATACTTGTATTACCAAATCTTTTTTAGTATTTATTTTATCAACTGCTGATAAGGCAAAAAAGCATATTAATGCGCCAATGCATGCTGATAAAAATATACCTAATATAATTAATATTTTCTTTAATTTAGGCATTCTGATTCCTCCTTTAAGATGCAAGGATATGTTTAATAAAATCTATTGATAATGGCATATTGTTTTCACCAAATAATTCATTTATTTTATTAATTAATCCTTCACTTTGACTCTTTACGTATACTGGATTCTTACCTTCTAGTTTACGAAGTATTTTTCTTGAAATAATATCATCAAGCGCATCAAGCTCACTTCCACCACATTCAACAACTACTGGTGTATATGATTCAATTTGTTTTTTAATACGGTTTCCAAATGTTATTCTAAATACTTCTATTAGATATTTATCTAATTCTTTTAGTCTACGTTCATTTCTTTTTGAAAGCTTATTTTTGTTTTGAGCTTTATAGAATAATTCATATAAGTGATCTACACTTATTTTTTCTTCATTTGTAGGTTTTCCTTCAAACGCTTGTGCTTTCTTATCTAGATTTAATACCATCGCTCTATCATATACTTTATCAGAGATGGCAAATGTTGAATCATCATTATTCGCAGTACCTATAAACCACATGTTTATTGGTAATCTTAGTTTTCCATCTTGTAGTAATTTAGGATCATTATCCCATACATCAGATACTACATCTAAGATTCTACTATTTGGGTTTGGAAGTTCAAATAGTGATAAGAATTCCGCAAAGTAGTATTCTACTCTTGCGATATTCATTTCATCTAAGACTGTTATATATACTTCTTTTGTATAACATGCTTCATACATTTTAGTAAGAAGTGTTGTTTCATTAAACTTCTTTGTAAATTCATTATAATAACCAATTAAATCAGTTCGCTCTTTCCACATTGGCTGAATTGGTATTACTGTAGCTTTATTGGCAAGGTATGAGCCAAATGCGTAAGCAAGTGAAGTTTTTCCTGTACCAGACATTCCTTGTAGTAATATAAGCTTTGTAACGCTTAAGGATGCGATAAATCTTCTTATATCTTTAATATCATAATAAAGATGTAATTTATATGCTGAATAATTTCTAAAGTTTTCACATAACTCTTTTAATGTTATTTTATTATTATAAGGAGGCTCCACATAATAATTCATAATATCATCAATATGTGTAAGCATATAAAATCTTGAACCATTTTCTGGTGCTTCTTCCTCATCCATTTTCTCCATATATTTATATTTTCCTGTAGTATCTAGGAAATCATCTTTACCACATCTTAATCTTTCAAATAAGAATGAATCATCATGAATTATTGTTTTATTGTCACGAAGTTCAGATGGAAATTCTACAAAAGTGTTAGTTTTAGAAGATAGGTTATAAGGACCTTTTAAAATTGTTACTACAAATATTATTAATAATATAATAGCTAAAAATATTATTAATACTAAAACAATTCTTAGTTTTATATCAGTAAAAATGAAGCCGTTAGGATTCTTCGATTTCTTGAAAAATAATGCCGAAATTAAAAGAGCGAAATCTATAAAGAATGCTAACAAAATTATTATGTATTTCTTTTTTAAATCCGTACTTTTAATTTTTCCATTATCTTTCATAATTATCCTTCTACTTCATTTTTTTCTCTTTTTTTGCCCAGAATATTTCTTTCCTTATTTCTTTTCTAGTCATTTTCCATTGTGATTTAAAGAATTTATTAAACGCAAGATAATCTTCTTCTATATTCTTAAATTCTTCTTCCTTTGTGTATTCAATATCTGGTTTTAATTCATTATTTTTAACCTTCATTGCGCTAAGTCGCGCTTTTAAGAGTTTGTTTTCCTCTTCTAGATGGTTATAATCTGATCTAAGCTTTTTTTCTAAATTGATATATTCATTTTTTGATTTGTCATATTCTTTAATCAAATTATTAAGCTCATTATTTTTATCTTCGTAATTCTTCTTATTGTTTTCTATTTGAGTGGTAAGAGTATTTATCTCTTCACTATATTCCTTTCGAACTTCTTCTTTTATATCATTTTCTTTAAGTTCTAAGTCTTTTTTTATTTCCTCAATTTTAGCCTCGTTTAGATTGTTTAATTTAAAAATCTCCTCATCATGAGCTAGATTTAGCTCTTTAATGTTATTTTCATTAGAAATCTTTAAATCTATAATTTGTTGAGCGCTATCTTTTATTTTTATATCTTGTTTTATAATATTATCATTTAGTAAATATATTTCTTTATCCTTAGAATCAATATCAAGTTTTAACTTGCTTATTTCCTCACGAGCTTTTACTAAATTCTCTTTATCAGTAAGTAACTCTTTATTACGCTGTTCAAGCATTACCATGTATCTTTCGATACCTTTACCTGATTCCTCTACCCTTTTTTTAAGACGTTTTATTTTTTCATCAAGTTGTTTTTCTCTTAAGGCTTCTAATTTTTTCTCTTCTTCTAAATAGTTATTTAAAAGTATTTCCTCTAGCTCATTACCATGACTATATGTAATATAGGCTAAAAGTGAGGCAACGCTTGCCATTTCATCTGATATAACATCATCAAAAGGCTCGAATTTCTTTATTATTTTATTACTCTCATATCCAAGACCCTTATATAATGTTAAATATTCATATAACGCTAATGAATTTTTGAAATCGTTATTCATTTTTAATACATTAGTTTTTATGATAGGATCCCTTACAAGAGGAGCTTTAGATACTTCTTGCATTAGGTTGGTTTTAAGAAGCATCTCAACTATTTGTTCTATATCTTTTACTCTTCTTATAAGGTCATCTTGTTCAGGGTTTACTATTGGATATTCATTTAAATAATTTTCTTCTCTAAATGATACCCTATATGTTAAGTTTCTATTTTTACTTTTATATTCTTTATTTAAATATAGGTCACAAATATATGTTTTTCTAAGTTTTTCTATATTATCAAGTCTTAATGTAATAAATTCTTTTAAATAAAGTAAAATCTTATATAACACTCTATTTTCATATACCGCAAAATCTGTTAAACGTTCACTCATAAAAATCTTATCAGGTATTAAGTCTTTATCATCTACTACCCTTGTAATAAGATTAGAATGTCTTGCAAGATGTACTACAGATTCTTTAGAAACTCTTCTAACTTTCTCAATAGGTACAACCTCACCATCATTTCTTATAAATTGACGCTCAGCTTCTACAGCATTTTCTATAAATGGGAGGGCTTTTTCAATTTCAATTATCCAGTCAGGATTAATTATAAATGAATATTTTAAAACCTCGAATTTATCAAATTCTTTACCTGTCTTTTTATATAAATCTCTATCTTTTATACATAATTTATTATTAGTTTCTTCTTTATATAATTTAAAGGCCTTATAATAATAATCATTTAAATTCAAGGTTAAAACCTCCCTTCTTTATTAAGATGCAAGGATATGCTTAATAAAATCTATTGATAATGGCATATTGTTTTCACCAAATAATTCATTTATTTTATTAATTAATCCTTCACTTTGACTCTTTACGTATACTGGATTCTTACCTTCTAGTTTACGAAGTATTTTTCTTGAAATAATATCATCAAGCGCATCAAGCTCACTTCCACCACATTCAACAACTACTGGTGTATATGATTCAATTTGTTTTTTAATACGGTTTCCAAATGTTATTCTAAATACTTCTATTAGATATTTATCTAATTCTTTTAGTCTACGTTCATTTCTTTTTGAAAGCTTATTTTTGTTTTGAGCTTTATAGAATAATTCATATAAGTGATCTACACTTATTTTTTCTTCATTTGTAGGTTTTCCTTCAAACGCTTGTGCTTTCTTATCTAGATTTAATACCATCGCTCTATCATATACTTTATCAGAGATGGCAAATGTTGAATCATCATTATTCGCAGTACCTATAAACCACATGTTTATTGGTAATCTTAGTTTTCCATCTTGTAGTAATTTAGGATCATTATCCCATACATCAGATACTACATCTAAGATTCTACTATTTGGGTTTGGAAGTTCAAATAGTGATAAGAATTCCGCAAAGTAGTATTCTACTCTTGCGATATTCATTTCATCTAAGACTGTTATATATACTTCTTTTGTATAACATGCTTCATACATTTTAGTAAGAAGTGTTGTTTCATTAAACTTCTTTGTAAATTCATTATAATAACCAATTAAATCAGTTCGCTCTTTCCACATTGGCTGAATTGGTATTACTGTAGCTTTATTGGCAAGGTATGAGCCAAATGCGTAAGCAAGTGAAGTTTTTCCTGTACCAGACATTCCTTGTAGTAATATAAGCTTTGTAACGCTTAAGGATGCGATAAATCTTCTTATATCTTTAATATCATAATAAAGATGTAATTTATATGCTGAATAATTTCTAAAGTTTTCACATAACTCTTTTAATGTTATTTTATTATTATAAGGAGGCTCCACATAATAATTCATAATATCATCAATATGTGTAAGCATATAAAATCTTGAACCATTTTCTGGTGCTGGAGCTTCCTCTAATTCTTCTATTTGGTGAATTGGGTTAGTTGAATTTATAGAGGATGTAATAGGCGTTTGAATATCTTTTTTAAGTGAATCAATAGATGATTCAATTTTTTCATTCATTTTATCTATTAACTCAAGATTAGAATTATTCTTATTACCTTTTATTTCATTTTTAATATCGTTTTCTCTAATAGTTGCGAATGATAAAAGCTTATAAATTATAATTAGAACTAATACAAATAGAATTATAAGATATAGAATTATCGCTTCGAAGGAAAACAAATAATTTAAAATTTTCTTTAAAAAATCAATCATTTTCTACCTCCGCCATATCTTCTATATTATCTAAATCACTTTCCACCTTTTCTAGATCTTCGTCATTATCTGAATCAGATTCTTCTTCGTCTTGGACTTCAGTTTCTTCATCTTCAGCCTCAGCATTATCTGAATTAGATTCCTCATCTTCAGTTTCTTCCTCATCTGAATTAGAAACTTCTAAAGTTTCTTCTACGCCATCAGTTTCTATTTCTTTCTCTTCTGTATTTTCTGATACTGCATCAAGATTTTCTTTTAGAGTGTTTTCTGATTCTACTTCTAAATCTTTATTTTCTAGATTATCTAAATCAGTTTCCACATTATTCTCAAGCATCGCGCTTATTGAATTTTTTATTGAATCTTTATTAAATACTTTAGATACAATGTCTATAACGTTATTCTTATCATTTTTAAATGCGTCTATTTGTTTAATCTCAGGCACAATTCTTCCACGTAGGATGTAATCTACTACTTGGTCATCTTCAACATACGCAAGATGTAATATAATATATAATTTATCAATATCTATTGTAGTTCTGTTAGATAATAAATTGTTACCATTAAAGTTAAGTTTCTCTGCTATTTCATCAAACTTTTGGAAATAATCTTCACTTAAATATAATTCGTTTTCATGTTCATTAATTATATTTTTAAATGATGAAATATTAACCTCAGTAGTTTCACCTTCAAATAATTTTAATTCAGTCTTAGCGAAATCCATATCTATAGTAAATGACGCATCATCTTCTTTGGATAAATTATTATTATTTATAATAAAGAATGAATTCTTTGTTAAAGGTAATTTTTCATTATCAATAACCGCATTTATATTCATATTTGTTTCATTTTGTTTAGCAAATACTCTTATAGTTGCGTCATATGTTTCATTTGTCGCATTTTCTACATACATTAAATTAATCTTATCTTTGTTAGTTGCGCATTCACTTAAGAATTGCGATAGTGGTGTATCTTTAGAACCTATTGCCTCATTAAATGTTTTATACATAGACATATCTAAAACATTCTCTTGGTTTTTAAAGAATTCCATTAAATAAAGGCTAAATTCTTTTAATAAATTAGAGTCATTACTATTAACAAAAATAATTCTTGTTGCGGCAATGGCGGCAAGTAATACTTTAATATTATTTAATTTTGTTGTGATACCCTTAGATTCAATGTATTTTAAAATGTCTAAAGATATTTTTTCTATATCTATTTCTTTTGCGTTAATTATTGTGTTAAACTCATTAGTTTCCTCAATAAAATCAGGTTTTGAGTTATCTTCTTCAATAGAGGCGATATCATATATTTTGTTTTCAATTTCATCAAGAGATATATCTTTAAGCTTCTCTCTTGTATCTTTTGTCTCTACATGTTCATCTTTATTTTTTGTGTTCTTTATATCAATATCATTTTTCTTGTTTTCAACAGGATTTTTAAATATTAAAGAACTTTCTTTCTTTATTTCCCTCATACCTTTAATTTTTTCTTCTAAAGGTACTATTTTATCTTTATGTTCTTTTTTCTTTAATACTTTAATTGTATATACTGCAGTAAATAAGAATATTAGAACAAACAAAATAATAAATATTACAAATAATGCATTCTTATCTTTAAATACTAAAGATAGGATAAGTGACATTACCGCAAAATATAGGGACGCAAATATTATTACAAAGTTTTTAAACTTTATATTTTTTACATCATTTACAGTCTTTGAATCATATGATGTTACAAAGAAATCTCCTGTAGTATCCTCTACCTTTTTATATTCTTTATTATTTAATGTAACAGTTGATGTCTCAATTATATTTCTTCCATCATGTAGATTAAAATTATAAATTCCACCCTTAATATAATAAATATGTTTTACAAAATCATATTCTGTAATAGCGTTTAAATTAATATTTTGACAAATTCTTTTAACCTCATGTGGTCTTAAATAAACTCTTGTATAACATATAATATTTTTAAGATCATCACCAAGAGATACAAAATATGTATTTGTTAAAATTTTCTTTGTATCATTTTTTGCCACAAATTCTATGTGGTCATCAAATACTCTAAATCCTTCTATATGAATATTATCATACATAAATCCTTGGAATACATCATAGATATAAGATGTTTCATCTTGTATGTTAAACTCTTTATCTTTATATAATGTGTATTTAAGTGTTTTACCTGATGGATTTTTTACACCTTTTATAATATCAAATGTATTTTCACCAAATGCTTCTATATTTGGTACTCTTAATACAGCATTTGATAAATTGATTATATTCTCATCAATTATATTATTCTCTGTAACAACTGTTACAACTTTTCTTTCTTGTTCGTGTAGTTTCTTTAGTAAGTTTAATTGAATATCATCTAGTGTATCTTTAGGTGTTGGGTTTTTAAGATATAATATCGCAATACTTGATGCAGTTTTACCTACTGCGTCATTTATTAATATATCTTGTGATGTTATTTCTTCATATGAATAACCATGTAGGTAATAATCACACTTTAATCCATAGTTTGAGGCAACATTTCTTATATCAAATCCTTCACTTATGGCAGCTTCACCTATTAAACAAAAATGGTCTTCATCTTTTAGTGGAAGGATTCCATCATTTTTATAAAGAATAGTTTGTTCGTCATAAGCTTCATCAGTGCTTTCAAGTCTTGTTATTTCACTATCGTTTTTATTATTAAAATCTTCTAATATAACATCTATCGCATCATTTAATTTTTCTTCATCTAAAATATAGCCATTAGATAAAAGTAAATTAAAATCCTCTTCTGTTATTTCACCACTTCTTTTTTTATTTAAGCTTTCTTTATAATTTTTAAGTCTTATAAATAATTCCTTTATAACATCACCGTTTGTGATTGCCATAATATATCCATTATTAATCGCTTTAATAATAGATGTTATATCTTGTGATTCAATAACCATTTTAGGTGAATATTTAGAATTATTAATAATTAAATTCTTATCTATAAAATTCTTAGTAATTACATATCCTACATAAGAATCTTTTAATATATCAATTTCATTTCTTAAATAATATGCGGCATCTATATCAATCTCTACATTAGGTAATACTAAAGCTGTATCTAGATTGTTTTTCTTAAGCGAATTAAAACAAATTTTAAATAGCGAATTATTTATAAAATTAACATCTGATATCTTTTTATCAGAGTCTTTTGTATTAAATAAATATATAACATTTCTATTATTAAATCTATTTACAACAAATGATTCAAATAGTTTGTTATCTAACGCTTGGGCGCACGCAAAAATTTCTGAATCTTTAAAAGATTCATCATAATAAAATTCTTTTAACAAAATATTAGTTCCATCAATTTTTTTACCTTCATATGATGTTCTAAATACCAAATCTATTTTTTGAGCATTTGAAAGCCTGTCAATAATATTTTTATATTTTTGCATAAAAATCCCACCTTCTAATTATTATTAAAATTTATAACACATCGCCTATAAGTATCTATATTTATAACAAAAAACGCTTACATTTTTATTGGTCACATTAAGATTTTAATATGTTTTTTTAAGTAAAATGCTTATAAATACCACCTTAGATAAAAAAAGAAGAATTCTATCATATGATCCTAATGATTGGCGCATTATATTATAGCCTTTCCTCGAATATATTATACCACATTAATGTTTTTAAGCGCATAAAGAGTTAAATGTTTTAGATGTTTTTATTTTATAATGTTAATTTCTTTTTTAAATTCCGCTATAGTTAGTAATACCATAATCTTTAAAAGATGTATTAACATAAATTTCGCTTATATTATAAGTGAGTTAAATTTATACAACTCATATATATCTAATAACATTAAAATTTCTATGTAGATACCTATATACGATTACAAAACAAAATAGCCATCTACTCATCATTTCTGACTTTCACTGGCTATTCTATTTTATATTGATTCAATTTTTACTATTCCCGAATGCCTAATTCTTTTTTGAAATATTTCAATGTGGTGAATTGATATCTACGTGCAACAAACAGGTCACCGCCGTTCCTACAAAACTTTATGTACCCTGCAAGATAACGCTTGAACTTTGCAATGACAAAGTAGAACTTATTCATCAATTCTACATATTCTTTGTTATCTATCATTGCTTCGTCGCCGACATACTTTTCATTGGTAATTACAACGGCTTTCGTAAAATCAATTCCAGTTGAAGATTCTGTATTACGTCCCGTGTTTTTAAACTTATAACAATAGTTATGACGAATGTTTGTTCGAAGAGGGAGAGCAAACCGATTTTCTTCAATCACGATGATCATAACTAAATATGGTCTTGATGGTTTATGCTCAATCTCCGGATAAATATCTTCTGGGAAAGCATTGTAAAAATCCATTGATAGTTTGTTCAGCGTAAAAATTGTCTTCATTCGTACCTCAAAACAAAATAATACCCCTCACGAGAACGCAAGGGGCAAAATCTTCGAGTGGGATTTCTTTTTCAGGTGTTACCCTCACACCATATCTTCGTTCGGAATTTCTTTATAGTGCTATCCTCGCACATATCTTCGCCAATAAAGTATTAACCTTTTAGCAATCATAGTATATGCTAAAAATTCAATTTTGTCAATTCATAGGGACATTTTTTTAGTTTCCAGTTAATTTCTTTTTTAAATTCCGCTATAGTTATTAATACCATAATCTTTAAACGTTGTATTCATCTAAATTACGCTTAATGAAATTGCTGCCATATTGGAAAAAGGTCCTACAACTATTTCTAAAGAAGTTAAGGAGCATAGAATTAATAAAGTATTTGTTTGTAACTATTCATATACTTCTTCTTATTGTAAAGTATGTTTGAAAAGCAAAGAATGTAAAATTAAAGTTTTATGCCAAGGAGTTAAAGGTGAATGTGCTGAATATGAGCCTTTTATATGAGAAATTTCATAATTAATTTACATATTTAAATATTCATATCTTTCTTAATATAACAACATCTAGTAAATGACAACATCTAGTAAATGTAAAAATCGTCCACAGTTTAATGTGAACGACTTATTATTATATTAATTATTTAAATTTTTCACCATTTGAAATAAAATCAACTATATTACAATGAATTATTCCATTCCTTTTTTGAAGCAAATAATCACAAGTCATTAAATATTTTGGATAATTATCTTTAATCATTTCTAATGATCTATATTCTCTATCTTCTGTTTCTTTGCTTGCAAGTATAGTTTGTGCAACTTGGATATAATAATAATCTAAATCATTTCCTCTAAGAATAAAATCACATTCTAGTTTTCCAATTCGTCCAACACTTACTTCATACCCTAAACTTTTAGCATAAAAATAAACAATATTTTCTAAGCACGGACCATAATTAATCCTATTATCTGTAGTTTGTGAAAAATATATGCTTGTGTCAGCTAAATAATACTTTTTTTCTCCTGCTAAAACTCTTTTAGATTTTGTATCAAATATATAGCATTCATATAAAATTTTCGCATCTACTAATGTTTGAATATATTTTTTTATTGTAGGTCTTGTTATTTTAACACCTGATTTTATTAATGATTTTTCTATACTACTTATACTAGTTAAAGAGCCAAAATTATTTACAACAAACTTTTTTACTAGTTCAAATGTTTCTTTGTCTTTAATTTTAGTTCTTCTTTTAATATCTTTTTCAAATATTTCACTAACTAACCCTTTTATATATGTTTTTCTATCTATAGGATCATCAAACAAAATATTTCTTGGAAATCCACCATTTATAATAAATTCATTAAATTCAATCATTATATTATTATTTATAATTTTATTATAGAATCTTTTCATTTCAATATATTCATCAAAGCCTAGTGGAAACATTTCAAATTCAATATAACGCCCTGTAAGTTTAGTCATTAATTCTCCACTTAGCAAATAAGAATTAGAGCCTGTTATAAATATAGAAAAATTACCTTCTTCTCTATAGGCATTAATAAGCTCCTCAAAATTTTTTACGTTTTGGATTTCATCAATAAATAGATAATTAATATCATTCGATTTTATATTTAAATCAATTGCCTTTTCAAGTTCTTCTGGCATTCTTATTGATTTATATCCTCTTTTATCAAGGTTTATAAAAATGATATTTTCTTCTTTAACACCTTTTTCTATAAGTTCTTCTTTTATCATTTCTAAAAAACTTGATTTACCACATCTTCTAATACCTGTGATAACTTTAATAATATCACATGCATCATAAAATCCTCTTATTTTCTTTAAATATTTTTCTCGTTTATATAGTTTCATGATAAAATTCCCTCCTAATTTAATTATACTAGATAAACGGCGTTTATCAATACATATTTTTAATATTTTAACTTTTTTGTAGCGATAACACAAGTTTTTCTCTTCTTTTAAGCATAGTTACAAAAATAATTATTAAAGTTACATGATTAGACGATTTGGAAATCTTCAATAAATTGGTGGTTTGATTGACAATCAACCAATCAAATGCTTATTTTAAAGAAGATAACAAAATGCACTACCCATCAAATAATGCATTTCTTTAGAATATTGAAATGTCTTTATCACTCAAGGACTCAAGCATTTCTAACACTGTAACTCCATTTCTTCGAATCTTACAAAGTTCATCAGAATTAGAAACATCTGTTGTTTCTTTATTAAATTCACAAAAAGAAATAAAATTTATTCTATCATCATTATAATAAGTAATCGAATAATTTTTCTTGTTATATGTGAACTCAATTTCGTGACCCAAATTGATTAATTCTTTTAGTTCTAATTTTGTCATTTAATACGCCTTCCTTTGTCTCTTCTATATGCTACATCCGAATCCTTTTCCCATCCATGTTCATGTGGAACAATAGGTTTTATCCCCTCATCCCCTGCTTTTTTGATAGTGCCAATGATAAAAATCGTCCACAATTTAATGTGAACGACTTTTACTTTTACCTATTTCCAATTATTGCCTTACCACCTGTAAGAACTATCATTTTAATTGCGTCATTTGAAAATTTATCTGCAACAACAGTTATAGATTTATCTAATACTCCATGCGCAAGGATCTTAATTGAGTTAGTCTTTTTTGAAACAAGACCTTTTTCTTTTAGTTTTGTTAAAGTTATAGTATCACCAGCTTCAAAATTTTCTGAAATGGTATCTATATTTACTATCTCACTTGTGCCTCCTTTAGCGCTTGAGGCTTCTTCTTTTACAAGAAGTTGTTTTGCAGTAGAATCATCCATTATTTTTTTAGCTTCATCTACATGAATGCTTGGATATATATCAAATTTAGGTTCTGTAGGAGCTAGGGTATCATCTGTTTCTTCACTTGCGTCCTCTGTTGTGTTTGTATCATCTTCTAAAGATGTATCAGTTGGATTTTCATCTTCAGTATCTTTAGAATCATCTACTTCAGGTGTAGTGTTATTATTTTGAACTTGATTGTTTGATTTTTTATTCTTTACAATTGTGTAAATAATATACGCTCCAAGTGCAAGTACCGCAATTGATAGTATTACTAGTGCCACAATTTCAGGAATTGGAATTACTCCACCAAATATAGCTGCGGCAAGTTTTGGATTCTTTCTTCTCTTCTTTTTATCATGGATAATGTATACAATTTCTAGAATAACTATTATCGCAAGTATTAGTATTAACCACCAAGCAGATCCACTATTGTCCATTACGAATGTGAAATCAGTTAAAGTATTTACACTAAATACTGCATAATCGCCATCAATAGTATATTCAACATTTGATGTTTCACCATTATATAAGTGAGAGATACGGAATGTTCTTTCTTTTCCAATTTCTGGAATTAGAAGCTTTATTGTAACATTCTCGCCTGGGTCTACAGTATTACCATCTATAGTGAATGATACATTATAGCTTATAGATGTCTTTTCATCACGTTTTACAGTTGATTTTATTTTGTCAGGAACTACTTCTAATTTTGTTATAACAACTTCATAATTTGAATTGTTTCCAACTATATCAGAAATAATTACATTTGGAACAGTTGATCCTTCATCTATAACATAGATCATTCCAGTATTTCCGGTTTCATATTCATTATCGCCAATCTTTACCTTACTATTTGCAGGTACAGTTAAATAATCTTTATTATTCTTATTGACTAATGTAACTGGATTATCCGCATTATCTGTAGTATTTCCATATGTATTACCAGATACGCTTATTACTAAACCATCTTTTGCGATATGTGTTACTCCATCATTTGTAGTTGTAGCGCCTTCTATGATTGTTACTTCTCCGCTCGCAAGAACTTTGAACTTAACTCCATCAGCTCCAGCAGTTTGATACTTTTTACCACCGATTTCTACACTACCACCGTTTGGAACTACCACATTACCATCTGAATCTACATCAATAGTCTTGCTACCTTCGTTTTTAACTATAGTATTACTATTTCCAATAGATACTTGGCTATCTTTATCAAACTTAATTGAACCATCTGTTAATGTTCCATCTGATTTGATAGTTGCGCCAGCGTCTCCTGTAGTATATGTGTTATTATCGGCTTTTATTTCGTTACCACTAGGGATAGATGCAGTACCATCTGTGATTGTAACCTTACCACCATTATCTACAGTAAGGATTGTATCATCGCTTACAGATGTATATGTAGTATTTCCTATTGTAGTTTTACCATTATTTGGAACTCCTACATTACCGTCTACATCAACTGAAACTGTTGTGTCTCCACTATTTGTAATAGTATTATTTCCAACTTTTACTTTAGATCCATTATCAAATTCAACT